>DATEOX010000513.1:0-6391 GCA_035273585.1 Thermoanaerobaculia bacterium | reverse complement strand
GGTTGCCGGAGATCAAGGACAACCTGGAGAGCCGGCTCATCCTCCTGCGCAAGCGGCTGGAAGAGAAGTGCCCGGACGTGCGCCTCGTACCGACCGGGCGGGGGCGGTTCACGCTGCAGGTGGAGGCGGAGCTGCGGCTGGTCGAGAAGTAGGTATACTCCCGCTCGCTTGGCCGTCGCCACCAAACGCCCCGCCGACGTCGTCCGCGAGCAGCTCGCACCATACGTCGGCGCCTTCACCGCCAAGAACGCCGTGCAGATGGGGGCGAAGCAGATCGGGACTGACGCCGAGCACCTCACCGCCGCGCAGGTCCCCTCCCTCCTCGACGCCCTCGGCCCGATGATGCGCACCCTCCTCGGCAAGCCGACCGCGGAAAAGGTCGCCGCGGAGATCCGGCGTGAGGTCGGCGCGTGAAGCGGCTGGTCCTCATCCCGTTCATCGGCGGGGTGGTCGTCGCAGCGGGGATGGCTCTGACCGAGCCGGCGACGTCCCGCTTCTATCGCGCGGCACTGATCGCCGCGGCGCTGCTCACCGCGGGCAGCGCGCTCATCACCACCCACCTCTTCGCCAAAAGCGACAAGCTCTTCGCCGCCTGGCTGCTGATCGGCAGCGGCTATGGGCTGGCGGCCATCCGCTACTCGCTGCGCCTCGTCACGATGTTCGGCGGCCCTGAACTGCTCGGGCGGGCGGCGCTCGACACGCTGCTCATCATGCAGAACCTCCTCATCGCCATCGCGCTCTGGCTCTTCGTCCGCTCCTGGCGCGCCACCGGGCTGGCCACGCCGTTCAGCGGCGCGGCCCGCACCGGCTGGACGCTCCTCGGCGTCGGCGTGGCGGTGATCGTCGGCGGCTATCCGCTCATCCAGGGCTTCGTGACGGCGAAAGCCGACACGGTGCTCCTCGTCTCCACCCTCGGCGACATGGTGGGAATCGCGCTCATCGTGCCGCTGGCCATGTCCGCGCTGGCCATGCGCGGCGGCCTGCTGATGCACACCTGGCTCTACCTCGCCGCATGCGAGGCGTTCTGGCTGCTGTACGACGTCTGGCTCGCCCTGCGCACGACGCTGGGCATCGATGCGCCGCTCGGGCCGGGGATCGAGCAGGTCATCCGGATCATCGCCATCCTGTTCGCGTTCATCGCCACGGTGGCCCAGCGGCGCGCACTGCGCAGATAGACAAGCAGGCGCGCGGGCGGGACGCCCGCTCGCCATCCGCTCTACGCGGCTGAGAAACGCGCGCCGCGCGCGTCGGGAAAACCGAGCATTCATGCGGCTGCACGTTTTGACACTACTCTACGAATCGGGCCCGGCCGTACCTTCGGCCGATGCAGCAGCATGAACTAAGCGAAGCCATTCATCATTATCTGCGGCGTTGCTTCGAGGCGGAGGAGACGCCGAGGGTGTCGGAGCTGGCGGAGATCCTGGGCGTGACGCGGGAGCGGTTGAGCAGGGACTTCGCGGCGGCGCATGGCGTGCCGCTGTCGACGTATTTGAAGAGCTATCAGCTCGATCTCGCCCAGCAGTTGCTCATCGCATCGGAGCTGACTACGACGCGCATCGCGTACCAGTGCGGCTACGGGACGCGCCGGACGTTCCATCGGGCCTTCCGCCGCGGCACCGGGATGTCGCCCGATCAATATCGCCGTAAGCAGATACGTCACGCCGTCACGAAATGTCTCTAGGCGGCGGGCCTTCGCCGACCGACATTGGAGCCGTCCAAAGTCCCGGTTTCGGGCAAACGAAAAGGAGGGTTCCCCGCATGCAGTTCAAGAAGCTCCTCGTGTCTTCCATCGTCCTCTCTCTCATGATGTTCGCCGGCTCGGCGTCCGCGCAGTGCACCACCGCGTTCGCGTCGCAGCCGTCGCCCCCGGGCACCGACGAGGTGTGGATCGACGACTCGCTGCCGGCCGGCGCGACCGTCAGCACCGGCACGCTGACCTGGGACACGAACCAGTACGCGACCGGCTCGCAGTCGTTCGTCCTCAGCGGCGCCGGCACGCAGACGCTGCGCATCGACGATCTCTCGAAGTTCGTCAAGTACACGGGCAAGATCCAGTTCTACGCGCTCATCGACGAGTGCGACCCGACCACGGAGATCAAGGTCACGTACTACACCGCCTACCGCAGCGCGAGCTACTACTGGGGGGCGAACACGATCACCGGCGGGCCGATCGCGAAGTTCAAGCGCGGCAACATCCCGGCGTCCGGCGCCTGGACGCGCCTCGACGGCGGCGCCGGCTCGTTCCTGCGCATCGACGGCCAGGAGGTGACGTCCGTGCAGTTCGAGATCTACGGCGGCCGGGTGTGGTTCGACCACGTCGGCACGGACGGCTTGGGATGCACGCCGTCCATCGCCTCGGCGCCTTCGGTCCCGGGCACCGACAACGTCTGGATCGAGGACGACTTCCCGGTCGGCTCGTCGACGCTCGGCTCCTGGATCTGGGACTCGCAGCAGAAGGCGAGCGGCACGCAGTCCATCACCGCGCCGTACTTTGGTCAGAGCGTGATCAACTCCTTCCGGGTGATCGACATGTCGCAGCCGACCAACTCCGGCGACAACCTCGTCCTGTATGTGCTGCATGACGGATGCGTGACCACGCGCGAGCTGAAGATCGACTGGTTCGCCGGCTCGACGGTCGGCTCGGTCTACTACGGCGAGTCGCTCCTCGGCGGCGAGGGAAGCGCCGTCTACCAGGGGTCGGTGCTGAGCTCCGACACGTGGCAGCGCATCGAGATCCCCGCATCCACGGTGGGCCTCGACGGCGCGACGATCACCTCGGTGCGCGTGCAGACGTACGCGGGCAAGACGTACGTCGACCACATCGGGAACGCGGCGCCGTAGTGTCATCCTGAGCCGCGAAGACGGCGAAGGATCTCCTCGCAAGCGCGGGGAGATCCTTCGCTTCACTCAGGATGACACCTCATTGACGAACCGCTCGCCGAACCGTTTCGCAGGTGTGAAGCTCCCCGCCTGCACCGGTTCGGCGAGCACCCGTTTCACCGCGGCGAGCGCGGAGAGCACGGTGAACGCGTAGCCCTCCGCCACCTCCATCGTCATCGTCACCTCCGTGCCGTCCAGATGCGCGGCGCGGCCCCAGAGGTGGATGCGCGAGGTGGCGCGGGTGGTAGCGTCCGGCCCGCCCGGCTTCACGCGCCGGACCAGCCAGCGCTTGAGCGGTTTGAAGCGCAGCAGCGGCAGCAGCGGCAGCATGCGCCGCATGCGCTTGATGGTCTTCGGCGAGGTGGCGTTGTAGACGCGGATGTTCGGGATGCCGGTGGTGTGATACGCCGTCGAGACGTCGCCCCACGGGATGGTGATGGCCATCCGCTCGCCGTGCGCGAACGGGATCGGGCGCACGTCATACAACTGCGGCACGTTGATGATCTTGCCGTCGCGGCGGATCGCGCCGCCCTTGTCCAGCCCCTCGATCATGGTGCGCCTCGTGCCGCGGCTCAGACCGCCGCCCGAGGTATCGAAGGCGAGCCAGAGCTCGTCGGCATCGGGCAGGCGCTTGGCGAGTTGCGCTGCGAGGCAGTCCGTCGGCACGACGTCGAAGCCGACGCCGGGCAGCAGCGTCACGCCGCGCTGCTTCGCCTCCCCGTCCTTGCGCATCACGGCCTCGAAGACGGCGATCTCGCCGGTGATGTCGAGGTAGTGCGCGCCGGCGTCGAGGCAGGCGCGGACCATCGGCGCCGAGGTGTAGAGGAACGGGCCGGCGCAATGGAGGACGAGCGAGACGCCGCGCAGATCGGGGGCGTCGAGGGGGAAGACGCGCGACTCGAGGCCGAGCTCCTTCGCCAGCGCCTCGACCGCCGCCCGGTCGCGCCCCGCGAGGATGGGCCGTTCGCCGCGCCGCGCCGCCTCGCGCGCAATGAGCTCGCCCGTGTAGCCGTTGGCGCCGTAGATCATCCACATGGCCGGCGATTGTAGGCCCGTGCGAGGCTCGGCGGCATCAACACGAAGCGGGTCACGACCCGCGGAACCAGCTCTTGAAGCGCTGCCAGCGCGACGGTTTCTTCTGCGGCTGCGGCGGCTCCTCTTTGGCGACCGTCGTCTCCGGCGCGCGGCGCTGCTTCGGTGCGGAGACCGTCACCTTCTGCGCGGCGAGCGAGCCCTGCACCGAGGCGCGCTCGTCGCGGGCCACGCTGCTGCTGGGCCAGCGGGAGAGGTAGGCGTCGTAGATGCGGATGGCGTCGTCGTGGCGGCCGGCCTCGGCCGCGGCGCGCGCGGCATCGAGCGTGGCCCGCTTCTCCTTCAGCTCCGCCACCGGCGCCTGGGCCACGGGCAGGGCCTGTTCGCGCCTCACGCTTTGCCGCAGCACGAGCAGCGACGCGCTGGCGAGCAGAGCGACGCTCACGATTACCGCCAGCGCGATGGTCAGCGGGATCGGGCGCCGCAGCAGGGAAGGCTCGGGGGCGAAGAGGTCGCGGTAGGTCGGCAGCGGTGCGGTGTCGATGTGCTGCGAGCGGTCGACGGCGAGCGTGGCCACGCCCAGCGGATCGGAGACCACCTCCGGCTCCTCGTCGCCGTGCGCAAGGTCCCGCAGCGCGTCGGCCGCGGTGGCGTAGCGGTCGGCGGGCGCCTTCGCCATCAGCTTCTGCACCGCCCGCGCGACCGGCTCCGGCACGTGCGGCGCCGCCTCGCTGGCCAGCGGCGGCTCGAGGTTCACCACGTTGTACAACACGCTGCTCAGCTCCTGCGAGGCGAACGGCTTCGCGCCGGTGAGCATCTCGTACAGCACCACGCCGGCCGAGAAGAGGTCCGAGCGCGTGGTCACCGGCGCCGAGCGCACCTGCTCCGGCGACATGTAGTTCGGCGTCCCGACCAGCAGGTTGATGCCGGTCAGGCTCGACTCCAGCCGCCTGGCGATCCCGAAGTCGGCGATCTTCGCCTGCCCCTCGGACGTCAGCAGGATGTTCGCCGGCTTGATGTCGCGATGGATGATGCCCTTCGCGTGGGCATAGGCCAGCCCGCGCAGGATGTCCGCGCCGATGGTCAGCGCCTCGCGCAGCGGCAGCGGCCGGGTGCGCTTGAGGCGGGCCAGGAGCGTCTCGCCGTCGACGTATTCGGTGGCCAGGAACTCCACCCGCTCGCCGTCGTAGCCGACGTCATACAGCGTGACGATGTTCGGATGCTGCAGCGCGCCGCACAGCTCGGCCTCGCGCTGCAGGCGCTTGTAGAAGTCGCGCCGGTCTTCATCGTCCTCGAAACGCTGGTCGCCCTGCACGACCTTCAGCGCGACGTGCCGCCCGATGCGCCGGTGCCGCGCCAGATAGACCTTCCCAATCGAGCCCTTGCCGAGGAGCGACTCGACTTCGTAGTCGCCGCACTGCCGCGGATCGGAGGCCGTGAGCGGAGGCATCAGAGAGATAGGGTACGTCTACTTCAGATGCTCGACGAAGAAGCGCGTGACCGTGACCGCCGAGCGGATGCGGTTCGCGGTCTTACGCCAGCCGTGACCTTCATCGGGAAAGAGGACGTATTCGACCGGCACGCCGCGCGCTTTCAGCGTGCTCACGACCTGCTCCGCCTCGACCACCGGCACGTTCGTGTCGTTCGCGCCATGCAGCACGATGAGCGGCGTTTTTACCCGATCGAGCTTGTGCACCGGCGAGAGGGCGCGGATCATCTCCCGCTGCGTCTCCGGATCGCCGTACTCGCTCTTGGAGATGACCGCCATCCACGGCTCGCTGTGGGCGAAGAAGGTCTCGAAGTTCACGACGCCGAAGAGGTTCGCGCCGGCGGCGAAGAGGTCGGGGTACTCGGTCACGCCGGCCATGACCATGTAGCCGCCGTACGAGCCGCCCATGATGCCGAGCCGCTTTGGGTCCGCAAGGCCGCGCGAGACGAGCGCGTCGACGGAAGCCTTGATGTCCTGCACGGAGCCGGTGCGCAGCGGGCCGTTGTCGAGGTTGACGAACTTCTTGCCGAAGCCGGCCGAGCCGCGCACGTTGGGGGCGAAGACGGCGATGCCGCTGGCCGCGAGCGCCTGGTACTGCGTGTTGAAGGTCGGCCGCTCCTGACTCTCCGGGCCGCCGTGGAAGCTGAAGACGGTGGCGTACGGCGGCTTCGCATCCTTCGGCCGATAGAGCCAGCCGGAGAGCGGCAGGCCGTCCGCGGCGGCGTATTGCACGAGCTCGGGACGGACGAGTTGCGCGAGATCGACGCCCGCATGCGGGCTGCGGGTGAGCTGCGTCAGCTTGCACGGCCCCTCACCCCCAGCCCCTCTCCCCGTCGGGCGGGGAGAGGGTGGCCGGAGGCCGGGTGAGGGGCACGTCGCGAGGTCCAGCAGCCAGAGGTCCTGCGGCGCCGCGGAGCCGGAGAGGGTGAGCACGACTTTGCTGCCATCGGAGGAGATGTCCGACGCGCCGATGATGTCCGCCGGCAGCTT
>DATEOX010000512.1:0-7027 GCA_035273585.1 Thermoanaerobaculia bacterium | reverse complement strand
GCCCGACGACGCCTCGTTCCTCTGGCTGCGCCAGCTCGTGGAATGGCAGCACGACATCAAGGACCCGCGAGTCTTCATGAACTCGCTGAAGATCGACCTCTACCCGGACGAGGTCTACACCTTCACGCCGAAGGGGGACGTCTTCGCCTTTCCCCGGGGGGCGACGCCGCTCGACTTTGCCTATCGGATTCATACCGACGTGGGACATCGGTGCCTCGGGGCGCGGGTGAATGGGAAGCTCGTGCCGCTCCGGACGCCGCTCAAGAACGGCGACATCGTGGAGATCGTCACCGGCGCGAACCAGACGCCCAGCCGCGAGTGGGTGAACATGGTCGTCACCGCCCGGGCCCGGCACAAGATCCGGCACTGGCTGAACGCGGAGCAGAAGAACCGCTCCATCGAGCTGGGGCGGAAGCTGATCGAGAAGGAAGCGAAGAAGTACCGCGTGCAGTGGCGGAAGCTCGTGGCCGAGAACGCCCTCGACGGCGTGCTGCACGAGTACGCTCTGCCCCGCCTGGACGACCTCTACGCCGACGTCGGCTACGGCAAGGTCTCGGCCCGGCACATCGTGGAGCGCTTCGTCACGGACGAGCAGCGGGAGAAGGGGGGGGCGGCCGCCGATGCGGGCGTTCTGCAGCAGGCGGTGCGGAAGATCTTCCCCTTCACCTCATCGCCCACGGCGATCAAGGTCAAGGGCTACGACGACCTGATGACCTACCTCGCCAAGTGCTGCACGCCACTGCCGGGCGAGCCGATCGTCGGCTACATCACCCGCGGCAAGGGCGTCGCGGTGCACAGCGCGAACTGTCCGAACGTGAAGAACCTGATGTTCAACCCCGACCGGGAGATCGCCGTGGAGTGGGCCGACCAGCGCCAGTCGCAGTTCCAGGTGGAGCTGGAGATCATGATGGAAGACCGCCAGGGCATCCTGGCCCGGGTGGTGAGCACGATCTCGAACCTGAAGACGAACATCCGCCAGATGGACACCCGCAGCGGCGACGGCAAGGCCACGGCGGAGTTGGTCCTGGAGATCGCCGACCTCAAGCACCTGGAGAAGGTGACGCGCTCGATTCAGGGGCTGGATGGAGTGGTGCAGGTGGGGAGGAAGTACAACATCCGGCACGCCACGGCATGAGGCGCGCGCCATGCTCATCGTTCGGCAGGAGCAGTTCGACGCCCTCGCCGCGGACGCGCAGCGGCGCTTCCATGAAGAGCTGCGCAAGTTCCTCATCGCCGGCTATCCGGCCGCCGTGGCCGGGATTCCGGACGACGAGCTGCGGGCGCGCATCGCCGCGGCCGCGGCGCGCGCGGCCGATCACCGCCTGACCTTCCAGAGCTCCCTGGCGGTCTTCGTCGCCGCGACGTTCACCGTCGGCGAGCGCTTCGACCGCTACCCGCCGATCGCCGCCATCCTCGGCAAGCCGTTGTCGGAGGAGCATCGGATGGGCCGGTTGCAGCGGCTGCCCGAAGGGGTGTGGAGGGAGGCCCGGGCCTACTGCGAGGCGTTGCCGTGAGCCGGCGATGGCTCGACTCCTATCAATGCCCGAAGTGCGGCAAGGTCTTCGAGGGATTTCTCGACTGTCCCGAGTGCCGCCAACCGATGGAGAAGGTCAGCCGCAGATGGGTTGACGACGTGGAGATGGAGGACGCGATGGAGGACTCCGATACCTCATCGTCATCGTCCAACACCAACGTCAATCCGTTTGTGACGAAGGAGAAGGAGAAGTCGCCCCTGATCGTGTTTCAGTCCACCAGCGTGGTGGTGAACGACTGCAACACGAAGAGCAATGAGAAGGACTCCAAGAAGGAGAAGGACGACGACCTCCCGAAGGCTTGCTGCAAGGTGGCCGGCGAGCTCCTGGCATCATTGGGCCAGGATGCCAATCAGCTTCCCGTCGGCGCGTTGATCCGGCTCATCTACGCCAAGCTCGGCCCCTTCGATCCCGGCAAGCGCGACCCGTTGCTCGTCCTGGCCTTCGACATCTCCTTCCTCTGGCACTACGAGGAGGTCCTCGGCCCGTGCAAGGAGGGGGATCTGGAGCTCGACTCGCTCAAGAAGACGTGGCGCGGCCGCCCGTCGCAGGCGAATGTCTCGAACTGTCACTCCTCGGCCGTCGCGATGCTCACCCATCTCGGCGGTGGGCGAATGGAGAAGGCGGGCACGACGGGAGCGAATGCGAGCAACGAGAAGGACATGAAGAAGCATCGCGAGACGAGCAAGAGCCTCTGCGTATCGCTGGAGAAGTACGATCGTGGCGTCTGGCAGGTGAGCCACTGCGGACACTCCTGGACGTTCATCAAGCGACACGGGCTGGTGGAGGTGATCGATGCCTTCGCCAACGACCGGGGGCTGGGGGTGTGGGCGGTGACGGCCGAAGAGAAGGTGGAGTGGCCGAACAAAGTGCATCCGCCGCCGAAGAAGCGTCTGTGGAAGGTGAAGGAGCTGATCGAGGTCGTGCCGCTGCTGGTCGACGACGAACTGGAGACCCGGCAGAAGGCGCAGACGGTGATCGTGAACTACGGCTTCGAGAATCCCTATGGCTCGGATCATCTGCCGACCGGGGCGTTCGGGTACGACTGCCACGCGCTGATCGCCGAGGACGAGATCGTGCGCGCGCTGGGGCAGCGGTTCTGCCACGCGTACAACCGGTGGAAGCAGTTGGCGGGGAAGTGAAAGGGGGGTGGGACGGGTTGCGAGCCCGTCCGACGTCAGCGCGCGGCCTTCTGGATCTTGCCCGTGCGGATGCAGCGGGTGCAGACGTTCATCCGCTTCACGGCGCTTCCGACCATCACGCGGACGCGCTGGAGGTTCGGCAGCCAGCGGCGGCTCGAGACGTTGTGGGCGTGGCTGATCCGGTTTCCGAAGACGGGTGCTTTCCCGCAGACTTCACACATTTTTGCCATCTGACGACTCCTCAAATAACGCGAAAGGCGTGGATTCTAACCAGCGTGCCTGCCGGGCGCAACTCTTTCGGTTCCGTGGCGGCAAACACGCGCAGTCGTTCAAGTTATCTATTCCCCTACGGTTGACACACCTTTGCAGGTGTTGTAATTTCGATCCACCTTTCGACATCCGGAGCCAGCGAGAAGTGAGTGAGATGGATGGGGTGAGCGGTGTTCTTCTCAAAGAGCAAAAACGTTGTCGGCCTTGATATCGGCTCCTCGGCAATCAAACTGGTAGAGCTGAAGGAGAAGAAGGGTGGGGCCTACTCACTGGTCAAGCTCGGCATCGAGCGGCTGTCTCCCGAGGCCATCGTGGACGGCTCGATCATGGACTCCTCCATGGTCGTGGAAACGATTCAGCGGCTGAACACGGAAAAAGCAGTCAAGAATTCCAATTACGCCACCTCCCTTTCCGGCCATTCGGTCATCATCAAGAAGATCACTCTGCCGGCCATGTCCCCCGAGGAGCTGGCCGAGTCGATCCAGTGGGAAGCGGAGCAGTACATCCCCTTCGACATCAACGACGTCAACCTCGACTACGTCCCCCTCACGGCGCCCGGAACGGGCGACAACATCGACGTCATCCTGGTGGCGGTGAAGAAGGAAAAGATCAACGACTACACGTCGGTGATCAGCCAGACGGGCAAGGTACCGGTGCTGGTGGATGTGGACGCCTTCGCCCTGCAGAACTGCTACGAGGTGAACCACGAGATCGACTACGAGAAGGTCATCGCCCTGGTCAACGTCGGCGCCTCGGTGACGAACGTGAACGTCCTCTCCGGGCAGGCCTCGCTCTTCTGGCGGGACATCACGTTCGGGGGCAACCAGTACACGGATGCGATCCAGCGCGAGCTGAGCCTCTCCTTCGAGCAGGCGGAAGAGCTCAAGCGCGGCCACCCGGTGGCCGACTACACCATCCAGCAGGTCATCCCCATCCTCAACTCCGTCTCCGAGGACTTCGCCGGCGAGCTGCGCAAGACGCTCGACTTCTTCACCGCGACGTCGGGAGCGGACCGCGTCGACGAGATCGTGCTCGCCGGCGGCGGCAGCGGGGTGCTGAACCTCGACGCCATCCTGCGCGACAAGTTCGGCATCTCGGTGACGATCATGGATCCGTTCCGGAAGATCGCCGTCGATGAGGGCGAATTCAACCCCGAGGAACTGGCCGAGATTGCGCCCAGCATGGCCATCGCCGTCGGTCTCGCCATGCGGAAGTTGGGGGACGCTTGATCAAGATCAACTTAGTGCGGGAAGGGCGGGCGGTACGGGGGGCGGGGGCGGTCGCCACGCCGGCCGTGTCCGCGGCCCAGATGGGCGGCGGCGGGACCGACATCAACAGCATCCTCGTCGTCGCCATGCTCGTGATCGGAGGCCTGATCGCCGGCGCCTGGTGGTGGCTGGAGAAGCGGAAGCTGAACGAGCGCCAGGAGACGGTGGCCGCGCGCAAGGCGGAAGCCGAAAAGCTGCAGGCCATCATCGACGAAGTGGCGAACTACCAGAAGCAGAAGGACAACCTGCAGAAGCGCATCGACCTGATCAATCAGCTCAAGCAGAACCAGCGCGGTCCGGTCCGGATCATGGACCAGGTCAGCCGCGACCTGCCGGACCTGGTCTGGCTGGACCGGATGAGCATCAACAACGGGAGCATCTCGCTCCAGGGCCGGGGCCTGAACCCGAACGCCATCGCCAACTTCGTGGAGAACATCAAGAAGGATGCGTACTTCGAGGAGCCGCAGGTCGGCTCCATGACCCAGACGTCCGTCACGCCGCTGGTCTACACGTTCGACATGAGCTTCGGCTTCACGTACGCGCCGAAGGCGGTGGAGGGCGCCACCGGCTCGCCATCGACGACCGGGACGACCGGGACGACCGGCACGACCGGGACCGCCGGAACCGCGGGCACGGCCGCGCCGGGCAGGGCAAAGCCGTAGGGGAGGGGGGCCGATGGCGCTGACACTGGAAGGAAAACCCTGGTACTACGGCTTCCTGATCGGGCTGCTGCTCGTGGGCGCCGGACTGTACGGCCTCTACTACTTCTACATCACCCCGACCGAGGAGCAGGTCAGCGCGGCGGACGCGCAGATCGCGGAGCTGGACCGGAAGATCGAGCAGGGGCGGGCGGCGGAGCGGAAGCTCCCCCAGTTCCGTGAAGAGGTCAACCGGCTGAAGCTGGAGTTGGACAAGCTGCGGCGCATCCTTCCTTCCTCGCGCAACACCGAGGAGATCATCAAGAAGCTCAAGGCGCTGGTGGACACGGGCGACTTCGCCCTCAAGCGCCTGACCTTCCCCGTCCTGACCACGCCGAAGGGGGGCGACCCCTACGCGGAGTGGCCGATCTCGGTGGCGGTGGAGGGGCGGTACCACAACCTGGCGATCCTCTTCAATCGCCTGAGCAATTTCTCGCGCATCATCAACGTGGAGCAGATCAACATCAGCGCGCTGCCGAACCAGACTGACCGCACCATCGCCACCGACTTCGTGGCCAAGACGTTCGTCTACGTCGAGCCGGCGGAACCGGCGCCGAAGGCGAAGGGCAAGCCGGGCGGGAAACCGGGCGGCGAGGCGGGAGAGTAGGACGATGAACATGCGCAGGCTCGCTCCGTCGCTGCTGCTGGTCACGCTCGCCGTGGCCGGCGTCGTGGCCCAGCCGGTCGGCTCCACGCCGGCGGGATCTCCGGCCGCGCCGGCGACGCCGAACGCCAACGTGCCGGCGGACACCGCGGGCGTGCAGCAGACCCTCCAGGAGATCCTGGAGGAGCCGACCACCGGCGAGGCGTACCGCTACGACCCGCAGGGGCGGCGCGATCCGTTCCAGTCGCTGGTCGGGCCGGCACCGCGGCTCCAGCCGGGCCAGCGTCCGCCGGGCGTCCCCGGCTTCCTCATCGACGAGATGAAGCTGCAGGGAGTGGTGAAGACCAAGCAGGGGCTCGTGGCCATGGTCAACGGGCCGGACAACAAGGGTTACCTCGTTCACGTGGGAGACAAAGTCCTCGATGGCGAAGTGATTCGCATTACGACCTCCTCCATCGTCTTCCGGCAGGAGGTCAATGATCCGACTCAGATCGAGCGGTACCGCGAGGTAGTCAAGGATCTGACCCCGGAGGCGCAACGGAAGGGGTAGCAGGTCAGGGGCTGAGTGGAGGGCGAGATGGTGAAGGTAGGACGGATGACTAGGGCCAGGCGAATCGTGCTCGTAGCGAGCATCGTGGCGGCGAGTGCGAGTCTGGACGCCGCTTCCGCATCGCTGTGGAGGCGCTCGAAAGCGGACAAGCCCGCCGAGCCGGCGGCCGTCGCGGCAGCGGGGCAGACGCTCTCCGCCGTGGAGGTCGACGGGTCGCGGGTACTGCTCCGCACGAGCGGCTCCCCGGCATACACCTCCTACAGCCCTTCGCCCGATGTGTTCGTCGTCGACCTGACCGCCACCTCGAAGGCCTCCGGCGTTGCCATCCCGGCCGCCCTTCCCGCCGGCGTGACCTCGATCGCCGCCGAGGAGGCGGTGGAGATGGGGAACCGCCTCACGCGCGTGACCATGCGCCTGAGCGAGCCGCTCTCCCTCTCCGCCTCGGTCATCGGCACGGACGTGGTGATCTCCGTCCCGGAGACGGCCGCGAAGGCGGTCGCCGCCGAGCCGGTCCCGGCCCTCGTGGCCGCCGTTCCCGATCCCCAGCCGCCGGTGGAAGCGCCGCATGCAGAGCCGCTCCCCGAGCCGAACCGCATCGCGCCCGAGCCGGTGGCTACCGCCGAGCCGCTGCCGCTCGCGCCGGCCAAATCCATCCGCCGCATCGAGAGCGCCGGCGCCGACATCCGCATCAACGGCGACGGGGCGATGAAGTACAAGGCCTTCCGCCTGGAGAACCCGTCGCGCGTGGTGCTCGACATCGACGGCATCAACAAGCTCCCCAGGAACGCGATCACCATCAATGACTCGCCCGTGAAGCGCGTCCGCGTCTCGCAGTTCAAGTCCGCCCCCGAGCCGGTGACCCGCGTCGTCCTCGACCTCGGGTCGAAGGCCGACTACCGCATCATCGACGAGGGCGAACACGTAACGATCGTCTTCGGCGACGCGCCGGCGACGTTCGCCGAG
>DATEOX010000511.1:0-6582 GCA_035273585.1 Thermoanaerobaculia bacterium | reverse complement strand
GGATGGAATGAATACTTCATGGGTATCGCCAACCAGGCGGCCACCCGCTCCACGTGCACTCGCAAGCACGTTGGGGCGGTGATCGTCCGGGATCGGGCGGTCCTCTCCACCGGGTACAACGGCTCGCTGCGCGGGCTGCCGCACTGTGAGGACGTCGGCTGCATCGTGGAAGAGGGGCACTGCATCACCACCGTGCACGCCGAGGCGAACGCCATCCTGCAGGCGGCGAAGAACGGGGTGGCCATCGATGGCGCGGAGCTCTACACCACCGCCTCGCCCTGCTGGAACTGCTTCAAGCTGATCGCGAACGCCGGCATCAAGCGCATCTACTACGGCGAGTTCTATCGCGACGAGCGCTCCCGCGAAGTGGCGCGCCAGATCGGCCTCGACCTCATCGACCTCGGCATGACGCAGCCGGTCTCGGCATAGGATGCCCGAGTGCTCGTCCTCGCCGCCGACTCGTCGCTGCCGCTGCTCTCCGTCGCGCTCCTCAGCGACCGGACGCTGCTCGGCGCGGTGACGCTGGAAGGCAAAGGCTCGCGCAACGAGAAGCTCCTCCCCGCCATCGACTGGCTCCTCGCCGAGAGCGGCATCAGGAAGAATGATGTCGACCTCTTCGCCACCACCCGCGGCCCCGGCTCCTTCACCGGCGTGCGCATCGGCCTGGCCACGATCCAGGGCCTCGCTCTCGCCCTCGGCAAGCCGGTCATCGCCATGTCCACCCACGAGGCGATCGCCCTCGGCGAAGGTGCCTCGTCCGACGCGCCGCCGGACGGCCTGGCGCGCATCGCCGTGTACGACGACGCGGGGCGCGGCGAGCTCTATCTGTCGATGTTCGAAGGTCACCGCGAGGTGATCGCGCCGCGGCTGGCGACGGAGCAGGAGCGGGAGGTGCTGACGCGCGACGCGGTGCTCGTTCTGCCGGTGAGCGAGTTCGTGCAGCACGCGAACGTGGCGGTGGGCTGTGCGCGGCGGGCGGTCGAGATCGCGGCCCGCGGCGGTGTCGAACAGTACCGTGACGTCACGCCGATCTACGTCCGGCTGGCCGAAGCCGAGGTCCGGCTGCAGCAGAGAACGAATGGTGCCTGAAGGAGTGGCCATCGAGCTCGCCACCGCCGCGGACATCACGGCCGTGCACCGCCTGGAGCAGGCCGCCTTCCCCCAGCCGTGGCGGCGCGAGTTCTTCGAGAGCGAGCTGCAGGCGAGCGGCCGCTTCAACGTCGTGGCCAAGCGCTCCGGCCGGGTCATCGGCTACCTGTTCGCCATGTGGTTCTTCGACGAGATGCACGTAAACAAGATCGCCGTGGAGGAGCCGGAGCGGCGCAAAGGCATCGCCGACGCGCTGATGGACGGCTGCATCCGCTTCGCCCGCGAGCACGGCATCAAGTCGATCTCGCTCGAGGTGCGCAAGTCGAACAAAGGAGCGCAGGAGTTCTACAAGCAGCTCGACTTCGCCGCGTCGTACGTGCGGCCGAGGTATTACCCGGATGGGGAGGCGGCGGTGGTGATGACAAAGACGTTGTGAGAGAACCGTTGTCGGTTATCAGTTGTCGGTGGACGACGTCCTACTGACAACCGATAACTGACAACCGACAACGGTTCTCACCCGTTTCACCGCCACCGCACCCGATACCTCGTCGGCGGCCGCATCTCGTCCACCAACGCGGCGGCGACATCCGAGGCCGGCACCACCGCGGCCGATTTGCGCTCGGCGGCGACGAGCGCGGCGACGTCGACCTCCTCCTTCTTCTCCCGGTCGGCGCGGAGGGCGGCGGCGAAGGGGTCGGGGGAGACCCAGCGGCCTTCCAGCGCGGCGACCGACTCGAGCAGGGCGGGGCGGGGGATCACGACGCGGTCGGCATCGCTCCTGGCGAAGCCTTCCACGGCGGTGATCTCGCCCGGCAGATGCACGGTGATCTCCGCCGGGAAGGGGTTCAACACGAGGTCGGCCTCCTCGGCGAGGGTGAAGGCCGTGTCGGCGTCCTCCCACTCCACCAGCTTCTCCATCGACTTGCGCACGCCGATGATCAGCGCCCGCTCTTCGGCGCTCGCGGCGAGGACCTGCTCGTCGTCGTCCGCGTAGATCTGGCGGAAGGCGTTCTCCGCGCGGCCGGGGTTCGCGGCCAGGTACGTGTAGAGGCGGTGCAGGGCCTCGAAGTACTTTGCCACCATTGATGACCACGCCGTGAGCTGGGCGTTGAAGTGCTCGCGCTGCTGGCGCGTGGCGCGCGTCGAGGCATTGGCGTAGACCGAGAGCTCCGACCAGCCGTCGCCGCGGGTGAGCTGGACGGTCATCGGCAGGTCGGAGAAGAAGCGCTGCAGGCCGTCGGCGTCGATCGTGCCGGCGTGCTCGTAGCGCGACAGGACGCCGGCGCGTTTCTCCAGCGTCACCCGCTCCGTCTCGGGGCCGGCGCGTGAGAAGCGGTCGCTCCATTCGTCGCGGCCGGCGAGGATCGACTCCCGCGCCGCGCGCAGACGAGCCTCGACGCCGGCATTGCGCGGCCGGGCCGGATCGATGTCCGTCGAGGCCAGCACGCGGACGACGTCCGGATCATTCGTATCGAAATCGATCACGACCTTGTCATTGATCACCGGCCCGCAGGAGGCGAAGGCGAAGAGCAGCAGAAGAGCGATGAGGCGGCGCATCAGGCCTCCTCCCGGATGGCCACGATTGGGTCGAGGCGCGAGGCGATGCGCGCCGGGTACCAGGTGGCGATGATGGAGAGGAAGACGGCAATGGCGTTCACGCCGATCACGTCCGGCAGGTCGATGGAGAACGGCAGGTAGGTGATGAAGTAGATGTCGGGCGGCAGCGGCACGAGCTGGTAGCGGTTCGCCGCCCACGCCGCGCCGAGTCCGAACAGGTTGCCCAGGAGCGTGCCGGCCAGGCCGATGAGCAGGCCGACCTGCAGAAAGATCGACAGCACGCTGCGCTCCGTGGCGCCGATGGTGCGCAGCACGCCGACCGCCGGCCGCTTCTCCAGGATGAGCATCGACATCGAGGAGATGAGGTTCAGCGCGGCGACGAAGATGATGAGCGAGATCGTGGCGAACATCACGATCTTCTCCAGCCGCAGGGCGAGGAACAGCGGGCGGTTGATCTCCTTCCACGTCTTCACCTGCACCGCCGGGAACTTCTCCGCCAGCCGAGCCTGCGCCTCCTCGGCGCCCTCGGCCGGACCGTACATCTCGATGGAGGTCGGTCCGCTGATGCCGAACAGGCTCTCCGCCTCCTCCTCGGCGAGGTAGCCGTCGCCGGCGCGCTCCTCGCTGGCCGGCGGCGGGAGGATGCGCGCCACGCGGTACTTGCGCCAGACCGGCGCGGGGCCGAAGGGCGTGAGGCGGGTGCGGGGGACGACGACCGTGACCATGTCCCCGACGTTGAGGCCGAGGGTCGCGGCGTAGTTGCGGGTGAGGAAGATGACCGGCTCCCCTTCCTCGGCGATCCACGGCCGCGACGCCGCGTCGCCCGCCGGCTCGCTGCCGGGGATGAAGGAGCGGATGCGCATCGGGCGGCCGCCGCGCTCCGCCGTGTCGTTCGCCCCCCAGCCGATGCCGCTGACGATCGGCTCGACGTGGCGCATGCCGAGGCGCCTGCCCTCGGCCACGATCGCGTCCGCATCATCGATCGTGTTCTTGCCGGCCGGCTCGATGAGGATCTGCGGGCTGGAGGCGATCAGCCGCTCCTTGATCTGCCCCTGCAGGCCGGAGAGCAGCGCCAGGGAAAAAAGGAGCGTGGCCACGCCGACGGCCAGGCCGAGGATGGAGATGATGGAGAGGAAGACCGTGTGCGCGCGCTTGCGCGACATCCAGAGATAGCGGCGGGCGATGCGCGTCTCAATCGGCACGGGGTCGCATGAGCGGGAAGAGGATCACATCACGGATCGACGGCGAGTCGGTCAGGATCATGGTCAGGCGGTCGATGCCGATGCCTTCGCCGCCGGTGGGTGGCATGCCGTACTCGAGGGCCCGGACGTAGTCGTCGTCCGTCTGGTGCGCCTCCTCATCGCCGCGCTCCCGCTCGCCGAGCTGCTGGGCGAAGCGGCGCGCCTGCTCGTCCGCGTCGTTCAGCTCGGAGAACGCGTTCGCCACCTCCATCCCGCCGACGTACAGCTCGAAGCGCTCGACGTAATTCGGGTCGTCGGTGCGCTGCTTGGAGAGCGGCGAGATCTCGGTGGGGAAGTCGGTGATGAACGTCGGCTGGATGAGGTGCTTCTCGGCGACGGCCTCGAAGAGGCCGGCCACGAGCTTCCCTTCGTTCATCCGGTCGACGTCGTCCGGCGCGTACTCGCCGTGCTCCTTCATCAGCGCGGCGAGCTGTTCGCGTGTGGCGAGCCGTGAGCCATCGATGTTGCCGAAGTGGGCGATGGCTTCCTTCATCGTGTAGCGGGCGAAGGGCCTGGTGAAGGAGATCTCGTTGCCGCGGAAGGTGACGACCGAACCGCCGCGGATCTCCTGCACGAGGCCGGAGAGGAGGTCTTCGGTCTCTTCGATGAGGACCTCGTAGTCGGCATAGGCCTGGTAGAACTCGAGCATGGTGAACTCGGGGTTGTGCTGGGTGGAGATCCCCTCGTTGCGGAAGTTGCGGTTGATCTCGTACACGCGCTGCAGGCCGCCGACGATGAGCCGCTTGAGGTAGAGCTCCGGGGCGATGCGCAGGAAGAGGCTCATGTCCAGCGCGTTGTGATGCGTCACGAACGGGCGGGCCGCGGCGCCGCCGGCGATCGGCTGCATCATCGGCGTCTCCACCTCGATGAAGCCGTGCCCGTCGAACCAGCGGCGAATGGAGGCGATGATGCGCGCCCGGGTGACGAACGTCTCCTTCACGTCGTCGTTGACGATGAGGTCGACGTAGCGCTGCCGGTAGCGCTGCTCGACATCGGTCAGTCCGTGCCACTTGGAGGGCAATGGCCGCACGGCCTTCACCAGAAAGTCGATCGACTCCGCCTTGACGGAGAGCTCGTTCGTCTTGGTGCGGAAGACAGCGCCCTGCACGGCGATCCAGTCGCCGGCGTCGAGGTTCTTGTAGAGATTCCACTCGCGCTCGGAGAGCGTGTCGCGGCGGAGATAGGCCTGGATGCGCGCCGTCTTCTCGGAGAGGACGAGGAACGCGGTCTTGCCGAACTCGCGGACGGTGAGGATGCGTCCGGCGATCTTCACCCGGGGCTTCTCCGCCTCCAGCTCCTCGGCCGATTTCGCGCCGTACCGCGCCACGACTTCAGCGACGGTGGTGTCGACGTCGGCCTTCGTCGGGTAGGCGGAGTAGCCGAGCTCGCGGATGCGATCCAGCTTCTCGCGGCGGACGCGGATCAGCTCCGACTCGGGGACGACCTGCGGCTCCTGCTCGCTCATAGCTGCTTCAGCGCCTCGGCGGCCTCGCCGAGGACGTCGAGCGAGGTGGAGAACGACATCCGCAGGTGCCCTTCCCCCTCCGGCCCGAAGACGACGCCCGGCACGGAGGCGATGCTGGTGCGCTGCAGGAGCTGCTCCATTGCCGCCCAGGAGTCGGCGCCGAGCCGTTCCCGCGCGTCGACGAAGAGATAGAACGCGCCGGCCGGCGTCGGGCAGCGGAAGCCCGCTCCGTTCAGCGCCGCGACTAGGAGGTCGCGCCGCTCGCGGTACTCCGGCAGCACCTCGCGCAGTTGGGCCGCACCGCGCTCGATGGCCGCCGCGGCGGCGAACTGCGACGGCGTGGAGATCCCGTTCACCGAATTGAGGACGAGCTTGCGCAGCGGCTTCATGAACGTCTCGTCCGCGACGACGTAGCCGACACGCCACCCGGTCATGGCGTAGCTCTTCGAGAGCGTGTAGATGGTCAGCGTGCGGGCGAACATCCCCGGCAGCGAGGCGATGGAGACGTGCTCGCCGTCGTACACGAGGTCTTCGTACGCCTCGTCGGCGATGATCACCAGGTCGTTGGCGATGGCAAAGTCGGCGATCGACTGCAACTGCTCGCGGGTGAGCAGGTCGCCGGTCGGGTTGGACGGGGAGTTGACGTAGAGGACGCGCGTCCGATCGGTGACGCGCTTCTGCAGCAGCTCGCGCAGGTCGCGGCGGCCGCGTGTCTCGCTCCACGGCACGCGCACGGCGATGCCGCCCGAGTAGCGGATCTGGTCGGCGATGGGCGTCCAGTAGGGGGCGAAGAGGAGCACCTCAGCGCCCGGATTGACGGTCGCCTGGAAGGCGCAGAAGAGCCCATGTGCGCCGCCCGAGGTGACGATGACGTTGTTCGCCTCGACCTGCAGCGCGTTCTTCGCCGCGAGCTTGGCCCGGATGGCGTCGATGAGCTGCGGGACGCCGGACGACGGCGCGTAACGGGTCTGGCCGGCGTCGAGCGCGTCCTTCATCGCCTGTTTGACGAAGTCCGGCGTGCCGAGGAACGGCTCGCCTCCTTCGAGGCGGATGACGCGCTGCCCGCGCGCGGTCATCTCCAGCACGCGGTTGCGGATTTTGACGATGTCGGAGAAGCCGAGGAGCTCCGTCCGCTCGGCGGGAGCGATGAGGGTGTCGGTGCTCAAGGGGGCGGATTGTACAGGAGCGCGGGCGTCCCGCCCGCAAGCCGCGGCACGTCTCGTGCCGCGG
>DATEOX010000510.1:0-6034 GCA_035273585.1 Thermoanaerobaculia bacterium | reverse complement strand
AGGAGATCCTTCGCCGTCTTCGCGGCTCAGGATGACACGGCCAGCGCGCGGTGGATGGCTAAAAACTTCCCGGAGTCCAGACTCGCCCCGCCCACCAGGAACCCATCGATCTGCCCCTCCTCGACGAGCTCGCCGACGTTGTCCGGGGTGACGCTGCCGCCGTAGAGGACCGGGACGTTCTCGTAGCGTGAGGGCCAGAAGCGCCGAACGGTCTCGCGGATCTGCTGCGTCGTTTCGGCGCACATCTTTCCCGTCGCGTTGCGGCCGGTGCCGATGGCCCAGATCGGCTCGTAGGCGATGACGACGTCGCCGCCCTTGGTCACGCCCGCGGCGGCGGCTTTGAGCTGGTCGGCCAGGAAGGCGTCGGCGCGGCCGCTGTCGCGCACGCGCAGGTCCTCACCGATGCAGAGGATCGGCGTCAGGCCGGCCGCCATCGCCATGTTCAGCTTGCGGGCGATGAGCGCATCCGTCTCGTGGAAGAGCGTGCGGCGCTCGGAGTGGCCGAGGATCACGTAGTGCGCGCCGCGGTCGCTGACCATCGCCGCGGAGATCTCGCCGGTGAACGCGCCGGAGGGCTGGTCGGAGCAGTTCTGCGCCGCGACGGCCAAACCAGTCACCTCGTGCAGCCAGGGGAATGGCGGGGCGACGACGAGCAGCGGGTCGTCGGCGGCCGCGGCGCGGAGGGCATCGACATACCGCGGGATGCCTTCCGGCGGGAGGTTCATCTTCCAGTTGGCGACCGTGTAGCGCATGGGGTCACGCAGTGTAGCGGTTCTTGCCCACCCGTTTCGACTCGTACAGCCGCTCGTCCGCGCGGCGTACGAGGTCATTCGCCGTCGCGTCCTCCGACGTGCGGAACTCCGCGACGCCGATGGAGATCGCCGGGCGGATGAAGCCGTCGTCCTCGGTCGGAATGGTGAGGTCGCTCAGGCGGTCGAGAATACGCCGCGCGACCGCGCACGCGCCGCCGAGGTCCGTGTGGGGGAGGATGATGGCGAACTCGTCGCCGCCGAAGCGGGCGAAGAGGTCGGGCGGGCGGAGCATCTCGCGCACCGCGCCGCACAGCTCGGAGAGGACCACGTCGCCCACCGTGTGGCCGAAGCTGTCGTTGATCTGCTTGAAGTCGTCGAGGTCGAAGAGGAGCAGCGAGAGCGGGACGCTGTAGACGCGGGCCCGCTCGATCTCCTGCGGCAGTTGGCGGCGGAAGAAGCGCTTGTTCCAGATGCCGGTCAGGTCGTCGGTGTCGGCCAGGTTGAGGATGCGCTCGCGCGAGCGGAGATTGCCGAGGAGCATGGAAACCTGCGTGGCCGTGATGGCGGCGATCTGTTGCTCGTCCTGGCGGAACGGCGCCTCGCCGCGGTAGAGCAGCAGCAGGCCGGCGGTGCGGTTCTGCACGGACAGGAGGGCGTGGGTCTCGAAGCGGAGCGCATCCGCCTCCCCGCTCCGCGGCGGCAGGTCGTTGCTCTCCGAGATGACCATCACCTCGGTGGTCTCGAACGACATCGGGAAGAGCGTCTGCAGCGTCTGGCGGGTGCGGGCGATCAGCTCGTCGGTGACGAGCGTCGCCGCGCCCGCGCGGGTGGTGATGTGCAGCTCGAGGTTCTGCTCGATCATCACCACCAGGCCGACGTCGAAGGTGACGCAGCGGAAGAGCGTGGCGAAGGCGCGCGGAAAAAGCTCCGACGGCGACTCGAGGGCGCTTCCCTCCCCGGCGAGCTGCTCGATCAACGCGAGCAGGTCTCCGACGTGACGTTCTGCAGTGCTCACACTCGACCCAGGTGCATGATACGCCGCCCCCGAATGACATAATCCGCCCGATGCCCACGGTCGAGTCCGAGGCGATTCCCTACGAGCCGACGAGGCTGCGCGGCGAGCGGCTGCTCGTCCTCGCGCCGCATCCGGACGACGAGGTCATCGGCTGCGGCGGCGTGATCGCCCAACACCTCGCCGAGCGGCGCTCCGTGCGGGTGATCGTGACCACGAACGGCGCGCAGGCGGGCGATGCGGCGAGGCGCGAGGAGGAGTCGCGCCGCGGCCTCGACCTCCTCGGGCCGGCCGAGCTCCGCTTCCTCCGCTTCCCCGACCGCGGCCTGCTCGACGCCGGCGACGCGCTCGCGGACGTCCTGCGCAACGAGCTCGTCGATTTCGAGCCGGACCTCATCCTCGTGCCCAGCCCGGTGGAGATCCATCCCGACCACCTCGCGCTGGCGCAGGCCTTCTGCGCCCTCGTGCAGCGCGACGAGGCGCTCTTCGCCGAGCTGGCCATCGCGCGCGTGGCGTTCTACGAGGTGAGCCAGCCGCTGCGGCCGAACGCGATCGTCGACATCAGCGATGTCGCCGAAGCCAAGTACGCGGCCATCGCCGCGCACGAGTCGCAGCTCGCGTTCCGCGACTACCCGTCATACGCGCGCGGCCTCAACGCGTACCGGGCCATGACCTTGCCGCCCGAGGCGCGCGCGGCCGAGGCATATTTCGTCGTCGAGCTGCCGAGGCTGCGGACGACGCCGATCAGCGAGTTGCAGAAGCTGATGGGCAACGCGCGGACGATCGAGACGGTGCGCGAGACGGTGCCGATCAGCGTGATCGTCCGGACGAAAGATCGCCCGGCGCTGCTGCGCGAGGCGATCGACTCCATTTACGCGAACGACTATCCGGCGGAGATCGTCGTCGTCAACGACGGCGGCGCGCCGCCATCGCTCGATGGCGTGAAAGTCGTAAACCACGATGCGCCGCGCGGGCGCTCCGCGGCCATGAATGCCGGCGTGGAAGCTGCCACGGGCAAGTTCATCGCCTTCCTCGATGACGACGATCTGTACTATCCCGAGCACCTCACAATGCTCGCCGCGGCGGCGGCAAAGTCGCCGCACGTGGCCTGGTACACGGACGCCGTCTCGGCCTTCGTCACGCCGGCGCTGGAGACGCGGCAGAGGCTGCGGCTCTTCAGCGCCGACTTTGACCGCGAGCTGCTCCTCATCGACAACTACATCCCGCTGCCGACGCTCCTCGTCGGGCGCGAGACCTACCTCGACGCGGGCGGCTTCGACCCGGACTTCGACCTCTTCGAGGACTGGGATTTTTTGATTCGTGCCGCACAGAGAGGCGACTTCGCCCACCTGCCGCGCGTCACGTGCGAGATCCGCCACATCGAGGGGGGCGGCTCGATCACGCTCGCGAACCCGGAAGGCTCCGCCCGCTTCCGGGAGGCGAAGCTGCAGGTGTGGAAGAAGCACGCGGCACGCATCGACGACGACGCAATCGCCGGCGCGTTCGAGCGGCAGAAGCGGCGCATCAACACGCTCTTCGCCGATGCGGTCGACGCCAAGGGCCGCGCTCATCGTTCCGAGACGGAGCTGGACGCGACGCACCGGGAGATCGGCCGTCTCTCCGAGCTGCTGCACGAGAAGGAGAAACGCGCCGCCGAAGTGGACACGATGGAGCACATCATCTGGGAGCTGGAGAAGGACCGCGAGGGGAAGGCCATCCAGCTCCACGGCGCGACGCGCGAGAACGCCGAGCTGCGCAAGGCGATCGAGGAGACGCGCACGACGAGCGAGGCGCTGTACAAGGAGGTGCACCGCCTGCAGGGCCTGCTCGACTCGATCATGCACTCCCGCACCTGGAAGCTGCACTCGATGGTGGAGAAGATGCGGGGCCGCCGGTGACCCGCGCCCTCCTGGTCTGCCCGGAGCCCCTCGGGCATGGCCAGCCCGCCGGCATCGGGATCCGCTTCACGGAGATGGCCAACGTGCTGCTCGCGGACGGCCATCAGGTGACGCTCCTCTCCCGCGATGGCGGTCCGGTGGCCGGCTGCCGCGCGGCGGCCGTCTCGCCCGAGTCGCTGCGCGATGCGAGCGCGGAGAGCGACGTCGCGGTCGTGCAGGGACACGTGGCGAACGACTTCTTCGCCCACGCGCGGCCCATTCCGACCGCGATCGACCTGTACGATCCGTTCATCATCGAGAACCTGCACTACTACGCAGAGCGCGGCGCGGAGGTCTTCGCGCACGACCACGCCACGCTGCTGCGCTCCGTCGAGCGGGCGGACGTCTTCCTCTGCGCCTCCGACGCACAGCGCCTTTTCTACCTCGGGGTGCTGCTGGCGGCGGGGAGGCTGAACCCGATCGTGTTCGAGTCCGACCCGCGGCTCGAGTCGCTGCTGCGCATCGCGCCGTTCGGCGTGCAGGCGCCGCAGCCCGCCGCGCCGCGCGATCTGGAGCGGCCGGCCATCCTCTTCGGCGGCATCTACGACTGGTACGACCCGCTGCTGGCCATCGACGCCGTGGCGCTGGCCCGGCGCGAGCTCCCGCGCATCACGCTGACGTTCACGCGCCATCCGAACCCGTCGCTCACGCCGCAGGGGAAGACGGCGGCGGCGATGGAGCACGCGCGGCGGCACGGGTACGACTTCGTGAAGTTCGAGCCGTGGGTCCCGTACGACGGGCGCGGCGCCTGGTTCGAGCAGTTCGCCGCGGCGCTGCTGACGTTTCCGCAGTCGCTGGAGACCGACCTCTCCATGCGCACGCGCGTGTACGACTATCTCTGGGGCGGGCTGCCGATCGTGACCAGCTCCGCGCCGGGGACGGACGAGCTGCTGATGCGCTACGGCGCCGGGGCGGTGGTGCGGGGCGGGTCGGCGCAGGAGTACGCGGCGGAGCTCGGGCGCGTGCTGCACAATCATCAGCGGATGACCGAGGGGGCGCGGCGGTTTGCGGAGGAGCACCAGTGGCAGCGGGTATTGCAGCCGCTGCTCGACTTCGTGCGCGCGCCGCGGTTCGAGCGGTCGAAGGACGCATTCGGCGTAAAGCTGGAGTTGCCCGACCGGCCCCCGTCGATGCTCGATCGGATCAAGCGTCGCGTGAGGCGTGTGGCCGGATGACGACGCCGGCGGTCGACATCATCGTCGTCAACTGGAACGGGCGCGACGACACGCTGCGCTGCCTGGCCGCGGTCGAGCCGCAGCTCGCGGAAGTCGAGGGCGCCGTGCTCACGGTCGTCGATAACGGCTCGACGGACGGCTCGATCGCGGCCATCACGGCCAGGCATCCGAAGGCGCGCTTTCTGCCGCTGGGGAAGAACCGCGGCTTCACGGGCGGCATCGCCGCGGCGATGGCCCGCTCCACGGCGCGCAACGTGGTCTTCCTCAACAACGACGCGGTGCCGGAGGCGGGCTGGCTGGCCGCGCTGACGCACGCGATCGACGACGCGCCGGAGGACGTCGTCTCCGTCGGCGGACGGATCGTCGACCTGGCCGGCGAGCGGATCGACTTCATCGGCGGCGTGCTCACCTTCGACGGCCACGCGTTCCAGGAAGGCTTCCGCATGCCCCTCGGCGCGCGCGAGGAGCCGCCGCCCGGCGCGGACATCCTCTTCGCCTGCGGCGGCAACATGATCTCCCGCCGCGAGCCGCTGGAGCGCCTGGGCGGCTTCGACGACGACTACTTCGCCTACCTGGAGGACGTCGACTTCGGCTGGCGGACCTGGATCGCCGGCTGTCGCGCGACGTACGAGCCGCGCGCCGCCGTGCGCCACGCGTCGAGCGCCACGAGCAACCGCCTGGGCGACTTCGAGCGCGGCGTCCTCTTCGAGCGCAACGCGCTGCAGACGGCGCTGAAGAACTACGAGGACCTCCGGGAGACCGCCGGCGCGGTGCTCTTCACCTACCTGCACCGCCTCCACCACTACGCCACCACGCGCAACGACGACGCCACGGAACTGACGCGCGAGGCGCTCACGCCGCAGCCGCCGCGCAGGCGCGGGCTGCGCCGCCGCCGGACGCTGGCCAAGCTCGACGACCCGCTGACCACGATGCAGTTCCGCGCCCTCGACTGGATCTTCCGCAACGAGGGGCGGCTGGCGGAGAAGCGGAGCCGCGTGCAGGCGCTGCGCCGCCGCTCCGACCGGGAGATCTTCGAGCGCTTCCCGCTGCACATCGTGCCGACCTATCCGGGCGACGAGCCGCTGATGCGCGGCGCGCTGTTCGAGCTGCTCCGCCCGCGCCTGGCCACGAGCGAGCGGAAGCTGGGCGATATCATCC
>DATEOX010000509.1:0-4166 GCA_035273585.1 Thermoanaerobaculia bacterium | reverse complement strand
CACCGCGTATCTGTGCCCCTCCAGCGTGGCCAGCGGTTTGCGGCTCTTCACGTCCCACAGAATGACGGTATTGTCCCCGCTGGACGAAGCCAGCAGCTTGCCGTCCGGGCTGAAGTCGACCTCGGTCACGCCGTATTTGTGCCCCTCCAGCGTGGCCAGCGGCTTGCGGCTCTCCACGTCCCATAGCATCACGGTCTGGTCCCAACCGGCCGACGCCAGCCGTCTGCCATCCGGGCTGAAGGCGACGCCATAGACCAGGCTCTTGTGCCCCTCCAGCGTGGCGCGCGCCTTCTGGCTCTCCACGTCCCAGAGGATCACCGTCTGGTCGCCGCTGGAGGCGACGTGCTTGCCGTCCGGGCTGAAGGAGACATCGTTCACCGCGTATCTGTGCCCCTCCAGCGTGGCCAGCGGTTTGCGGCTCTCCACGTCCCAGATGATCACGGTTTGATCGGCGCTGCTCGAGGCCAGCCGCTTACCGTCCGGGCCGAAGGAGACGCCATGCACCGTGCCCTTGTGCCCCTCCAGCGTGGCCAGCGGCCTGCCGCTCTCCACATCCCACAGCATCACGGTCTGGTCCCAACCGGCGGAGGCCAGCCGCTTGCCATCCGGGCTGAAGTCGACGTCACTGACCGCGTCCTTGTGCCCCACCAGCGTAGCCAGCGGCCGGAGGCTGTCCATGTCCCAGAGGATCAGGGTGTGATCGAGGCTCGCCGACGCCAGCCGCTTGCCGTCCGGGCTGAAGGCGACGGCATAGACCCCGCCCTTGTGCCCGGCCAGCGTGGCCAGCGGCTTGCGGCTGTCCACGTCCCAGACGATCACGGTTTGATCGATGCTCGATGAGGCCAGCCGCTTGCCGTCCGGACTGAAGGCGACGCCGAAGACCGCCGCCTTGTGCCCCGCCAGCGTGGCCACCGGTTTGCCGCTGGCCAGGTCCCACAGGATGACGCGGCGATCCAGGCCGGCCGATGCCAGCCGCTTGCCGTCCGGACTGAAGGCGACCTCGAGGACTCCGTCCGTATGCCCCTTCAGCGTGATCAGCGGCTTGTGGCCGCCCACATCCCACACGATCACGGTGCCGTCCAGGCTCGCCGAGGCCAGCCGTGTGCCGTCCGGACTGAAGGTGATGCCCGGAACCTTGTCCTTGTGCCCGGGCAGAAACGCGGAGAGCTGCGGGTGGCTCACGAAGCGGCGCAGCAGCCCGGCGGCCGGATCGAGATCGAGTCCGTGGGAGATCCGGAGCGCCTCCAGGTTCAAGAGCAGGGAGGTGTCATAAGCGGCATCCTGAAGCCGGTCGGCGGTGGCCATCAGCCGGGTGATCTCCGCCTCGCGCAGCACCCGCCTGGCCACCCAGGCGGACCACCCGGCCACGACGATGAGCACGGCCACCACGAGCGCACCCGCTCCCACGAGCGCGGCGTTGCGCCGGTTGCGTTGCTGCTGCGCGCGCGCCGTCCGTTCCCGGGCCGTCGCCGCCTCCTCCGCCTCGCGGGTGTGGCGGCTGTCACGGCTCTCCCGGACCACGCGGGCGAGCACGTCATGGCTCAGCTCCAGCCGGCGCATGCCTTGCCGCTCGTCGATGCGGAGCAGGCGGCGGCGGATCAGCGCATCGAGCGCTTCGGAGCTGACGCCGGGCAGCGCCAGTGCGTCTTCCAGGTCATGGCTGTCGCGGTAGCCGCTGCCGGTGATGAGCTGATCTTCGACGAATGCCCGCGCGCGCGGATCGAGATCGCCCATGCCGCGCTCGTAGAAGCCGGTGAGGATCTCGCGGTCGGCTCCCTCCAGGAGGAAGGGCGTGATGCGCTCGAGGGGAGGCTGCGCCTGCTGGCGCTTGTGGTTCAGCTCACTGCAGACGACGCTGAGCAGCGCCGGATCGATCTCGATGCCGGGGTACTCCGACGGATCGACCGGAGGGCTGGGCTCGTTCTTCCAGGCCAGCCGGATGATCCGCCGCGCGACTTCGTCGTCGACCAGGTGCCCGCCGGCCCGGGTGATCACCTCGAACGCCTGGGCGCCGCTCATCGCCAGCAGGCGAAAGCGGTTGTACATCAGCGACGGCATCCCCTCCTTGAGCCCTTCCATCTCGGCCAGGAAGTCCTCGCGAAAGCTCAGCACCAGCTTGACCGTGGAGCGCTTGAAGTCGAAGCTCCTCGCTGCCGTCGGCTCGGCCTCCAGCGCCTGTCGGACGGCGTCGGGCGGGCGGTTCTCCACCAGGTCGGACAGCTCGGCGAGGAAGGCTGCCGAGCGGGCGCGCGACCCTTCGCTCTCCTGCCCGAGGGTGAAGATCTCCTCGAACTGGTCGAGAACGATGACCGGCGTCATCGGTCGATTGCGCTCGCTCCAGAATTCCGCGTCGCGACGGTGGAAGAACGACCACAGGCTTTCATCGCCGGCGGGCCGCGTCGCCTGGACCCGGTCGGCGTCGCAGGCGGCGCGCAGCGCGTGAAAGATCTGCTCCCTCGGCGAGGGCGCGCCATCGCCATGATCGAGCCGAACGTAGACCGGCAGGGAATCCTCGCCGCGCAGCAAAGGAAAGAGGCCGGCCTTGAGCAGCGAAGTCTTGCCCAGCCCGGAGCGGCCGAAGACCACGGTGAGCTGCTCGCGGCGGACCAGGCGCAGCAGCTCGCCCGACTCCGCCGCGCGGCCATGGAAGTATTCGCGGTCGGCCTCGTCGAAAGGATCGAGTCCGGGCCAGGGGTTGTCGCGGCTCAGGACCTGGCGTCGCAGCTCGACCATCTTCCGTTCAGGCCCTGCTGCTCACGCCGCCCGCTGCCGGCGATGAAAGTCGCGTACGAGCTCGACGAGCAGTTCGGCGACGTCGGACGTGAGATTCCCGTCCGGCAGGCTCCGGCCTTGCGCTCGCTTGAAGGAGTCCGGCAGAGAAGCGCGATCGATCCGCGTGTCGTCGATCACGACGGGGACGATGAAAGACTCGCCCGGTGCCATTCCCCGCGCGAAGTCGTCCGCATCGTTCCACTCCCGCCAGAAGTATCGACGCCGGTTCTCCTCGCTCAGCGTCTGGCGGGAAATGACCGGCAGGAACAGCGAGCATCGCTCGATGCCGCGGCGGATGCTGCGCGCCCAGTCGTCTCCCATCTGCAGGGCGCTGCGGTCGAACCACACCTCCAGGCCCGCCGAGCGCAGGCCGTCGGCCAATCGGCTGGCAGCCTCGAGATCGTCGTTTGCGTAACTGATGAAGACCGCGCCGCTGGAGATCCTGCTTCCGTCCGCGGCCGGCTCCCTGGCCGCGAGCTCCGCGCTGGGCGCCGCCGCGGGGTGCTGGGCGTGCCAGCGCGTGGCCAGCTCGGCGACGAATTGCGCCGCGGTCATCGGGACCACGCGCGTGTCGGGACTGAAGCTCTCCAGGAACTGCGCCAGCTTCGCATCATGCGCCATCCCGGCGCCTACCAGCACATCCCACCGCCTGCGCTTCTGAGACAGCTCGAGGTTCCGCGCGGTGCGCAGGAAGAAACGGGCCAGCCAGTCGCCAAAGCTGCAACCGAGGATGAGCAGATGGTTTCCGCGCAGCTCGTCGAACAGTGTCCTGGGCTGGCGCTGCTTGTCCTGCATGGCATGCAGGAACTCCAGCAGGTCCTCGTCGCAGATGGCGTAGTCGGGGGAGGCCGAGGATCGCCCCAGCAACTGGAAGACGACTGGCTGCCGGATCTCGGCCTTTGGACAGGCGAGGTCGCGGACGCTGTTCGGCGAGTAGGAGATCTGCTGCGCGCCGCCGATGGCGTCGGCGAGCATAGAGTCGAAGGTCAGCGAGATGAAGAGGTCGAAGCCGGGGATCGCGGCGAGCGCCCGCAGCGACTCGGAGGGGGTTAGCGCCGCGTTGCGCAGCATCCGGTGGATCTGGGCGTACAGCTCCTCCCGCTCCCCCCGCCTGCGCACGTGCATCGAAACGACGTCGTTGAGATCGAACCCCTCGGGCAGCTCCGCGACGGGCAGCTTCAGATCGCCGGCGAGCCGCTGCGCGATCCAGCGATAGAGCGGCACATCGCGGTCGCCCTCCCGAACGGTGACGAGCTCCGCACCGATGACCGGAACGACGGTGCGATCCTGGATGTAATCCAGGAGGTTGTCCCAGAATCCCTCCTGCAGGTAGGCCATGGTGGGTAGGCTGTCGATTGTAGTGCATGGGGTGGCATGAGGGGCGGGGGGAGGGG
>DATEOX010000508.1:0-7385 GCA_035273585.1 Thermoanaerobaculia bacterium | reverse complement strand
CTCCTCGACCTTGCGCGCGATCTCCTCCTGCCGCAGTTTCTGCACGAGCTGCGGCCGGACGGCCTCGTAGGGAATCGCGCCGAGGCGGAAGATGTGAATCCCGTATTGGCTGCGCACCGGATCGCTCACCGCGCCCGGCTTGAGGCGCGAGACCGCCCCTTCGAGCTGCGGCGGGAGGCTCCCCGGCTGGAGCGGCCCGAGGACGCCGCCGTTCGGGCCCGACTGGGTGTCGTCCGACTCCGCCCTGGCCAGCGCGGCGAAGTCCTTCCCGGCGCGGAGCTGGGCCACGAGCGCCTGCGCCTTCTGCATCGCCTGCTCGACCGAGGGCGACTGGCCGCCGTTGCGAGGGGGGATGGCGCTGCCGGCATACGCGACGGCGATGTGGCTCAGGACGACGGCGTTCCCCTTCTCCTTCTCGTAGGCCGCGCGGAGCGTCTGCTCGCTTGGCTCGCCGGCGAGCTTCTGCACGGCGAACTGCGCCGCCGCCGACTCCACCCCGAGGCGTACGCGCGAGCTGAGCTCGGGATCCTTCGAGGCGCCGAGGCGCTGCCCTTCCTGGGCCAGAGCCTTGAGGCGGATGATCTGCTGGGCCAGGGCCAGGCGGCCTCTCGGCGTATCGAGGAACGCCCGCTGTTGCTCCGGCGCCTCGTTCTGGAGCGTCCGGAACTCCCGCTCCGTGACCGGCACCCCGTTGATGCGCATCACGACCTTGTCGTTCGGGCCGACCTCCGGCGCCGCGACCGCCCCCGAGACGTCCGCCACGCCCGCCGGCGTGTCTTCGAGCGAGAACGGATGCGACTCGGTGGGCGGGCGGTCGGGGCGGATGGCGGTCAGGCCGTACGCCAGTCCGCCCACCAGGAGGATGGCGATCAGGGCGATGAGGAGGTCTTTCTTCATGCGCGGTGCATTGTATGGCGATCGGACGTTCTACAATTCCTCCATCCATGTCGTTGAGGAACGCCTGTTTCATCAGCTACCGGCACGCCGGTCCGGCGACCCCGATCGTCCGCGCGTTCTGCGACGTGCTGCAGGAGCAGCTCGCGTTACTGGCTCCATCCCTCCCCATCTACCGCGACAACCTACTGGGGCCGGGCGACTACGTCGAGGCCGACCTGGCCAGAGGGATGTGCGGCAGCGCGTGCATGGTGCTGCTCTTCACCCCCGAGTATTTCGATGTCCATCACTCCTACTGCGCCCGCGAGTATCGGGCCATGGTCGCGCTGGAGAAGCGGAGGCAGGATGCGCTACCCGCGGAGCTCCGGAAGAGCCTGATCATTCCGGTCATCATGCGCGGCGAGAGCCGCGTCCCGGCCGAGCTGCGCCCGCGACTCTTCAAGTCGTTCGACCGGGTTCTTCTGCAGAAGAGCGATCTGAAGAAGACCGGCGTGGTGCGGTCCATTTACGACGTCGCGAACGCCATCTACGACCGCATCGATGCGATGCGTTCGGCCGATCCCCTCCTCGCGGTCGACTGCAGCCAGTTCAGTTTCCCCTCCGACGCCGAGATCGCGGACTGGCTTCGGGCGGTCGCGCCGCCGCCGCTGGCCAGCCCGAACCACGCATTGATATGACGCAGGCCACCGCGGAGACCGGCGAGGTCATCACCTTCTACTCGTACAAGGGCGGGACGGGCCGGACGATGGCCCTGGTGAACGTCGGCTGCGTCCTGGCCCAGACGCTCGCCGCGACCGGCAGCGGCGACGTGCTGCTCATCGACTGGGACCTCGAGGCGCCGGGCCTGCACCATTACCTGCCGCCCAACCGGATCGCCGGCGACGGGCTACTGGAGCTGTTCGCCGGACTGCTGCCGCGCGCGGATCAGGTGAAGACGCGCGAAGAAGCGCTCGATCTGCTGCGATCGGTCCCGTTGGAGCACTACGTCAGTCCGACCGCCGTACCCGGTCTCTTCGTGCTGCCCGCGGGCCGGTTCGATGCCAGCTACGGCTCGCGGGTCAACGCCTTTTCCTGGGAGGCGCTGTTCAACGCCTCGCCTCCTCTCCTTCCCGCCTTCGCCGAGCTCCTCGGCGAGCGCTACGCATATACGCTGGTCGACTCCCGCACCGGCACGACCGACGTGAGCGGCATCTGCACGACCATCATGCCATCCAAGCTGGTCGTGGTCTTCACGCCGAACCGGCAGAGCCTCACCGGAATCTTCGACCTCGTTCGCCGCGCGCCGCGCTACCGCCGCGAGTCGAACGACTGGCGGCCGCTGGCCGTCTTCCCCCTCCCCTCCCGCATCGAGCAGGCGCGCGAGGAACTACTGCGCCAGTGGCGGTACGGCTCGGATGGCGCGCCGGCGGGATATCAGCCGTCGTTCGAGGCGCTCTTCAGGGAGGTGTACGACCTGCCGGAATGCGACCTCTCCGAGTACTTCACCGAGGTGCAGATCCAGCACGTGCCGGACTACGCGTACGGCGAACAGATCGCCGTGCTCGTGGAGACGGAGAGCCGTCTGTCGCTGAAGCGGAGCTACGAGGAGTTCACCAAGCGCCTGCGCATCCTGCGCGGGCCGTGGGAGGACCCGGCCACGGTGGAGGATGAAGCGGAGATCGAGCGCCGCCTGGCGGAGGTCCAGCCGCTGCTGGAAAGGCGTGATGCGACAAGGGCCTTCAGCGCGCTGCACAGCACGCTGGAGATCTACTACCGGAACTCGAAAACGGAGTCGCCCGAGCTGCGCGACCTGCTGGCGAAGACTGCCAGCGCGTTGCGGGCGGAGGGGAAGATCAGCGAGGCGCTGGAACTGACGACGGCGGCCCTCGCTGCGGAGCGACGGGAAGGAGGAGCCAACGAGGCGTCCCTCCTGATCGCGCTCGCGGACCTTTTGAAGACTCTCGGAAGGCTGGAGGAGGCTCGATCCGTGGCAGGGCAGGCATACACGCTCGCCTCGGAACTTGGCCAGCAGCGCTCTTGCGCGGCCGCGCTGGAGGTATTGGCGGACATCGAGCAGACCCTGGGGCAGCACGACCGGGCGGCGGGCACGTTCGCCGCCGCGCTCGAGGCGCGTTCGGGGGCTGGCGAGGGGGACCTCGACTCGGCCATGCTGCAGTTGCGGCTGGCCCAGGCGAATGCCCAAGCCGGCCGGGTGCCGGAGGCGCGCCAGGCGTTGGAGTCGATGTACGGACTCCTGCGCAATGCGGACCGCGGCGACATCCGATCGGCCGAGCTGCTGCGGTCGGCGGCGGGTGTCGCCGAGGCAGTCAATCAGCTGGAGGTGGCCAGGGAGCTGCTCGCCGAAGCGATGCGCATCCAGAGCGCGCTTCTCGGCCACCGGGCGCCGGAGTTGGCGGACACGATCGAACAACTGGGAAACGTGCTCCTCAAGGCGAACGACCCCGAGACGGCCATGAAGCACTTCCAGGACGTCTATTTCCGGCGCAGCTCGAATCTCGACCGGAGCGACCCGGCGGTGATCGGCATCCTGCGCAAGATCGGGCTCGTGGCATGGCGTCTCGGCGATCTGTCGACCGCCCGCGACCGGTACGAAGACGCGCTTGAGAACGCGCAGACGCTCCCGCGCACGCATACGTTCCACATCACCCTGCGCCGCCAACTGGCCGAGGTCTGCATCGAGATGAAGGAGTTCGACCGCGCCCTCGCTCTCGTTTCGGAGGCGCTGGCGATCGCCAGAGAGATCGAGTCGCCGGAGGTTCTTTCGCTTCGCGCCTTACGCGCGGGGATAAATGCGGATCGGGGTGATTTCTCTCTCGCCAAGATCGAGTTCAACGAGGCCATCGACCAAGCCCAGCGAAGCGGCCTCTCGATGCCGGAAGCGCACGTCCGCGTGCAATTCGCCCGCCGGCTGCTGGCCAGCGGCGACGTCGCAGCGGCGAAGGAGCAATACGTCGCCGCGCGCGGCATCTATGCGGCCGCAGGACGGGAGGGAGCGGCCGCGGCCATCGAGCGGGAGATGCTCGCCGCCGACAAGCTCACGTAATCCCCCCGAAGAGATTTGGCGTACCGCTCGCAAGCTCGGCCGGCATGTGGATCCGCAATGCGGCACTCTTCGCCGTCGCCCTCATCGCCCTGGACGCGGCAGCGCAGGACGCGGCCGGGAAACGGATGCTTCGGCCCAGGTCCGATGCATGCATACAACAGGCGATCGCCTGTGGGGCGACGGTGACGGGCGACCTCTCGCCCGGCGACTGCACCCTCACCTCGGATGGCACACGGTACGACGTCTGGAGCTTCAACGGAAGCTTCGGCGACGTCGTCACGGCCCGCCTCGAAGCAATCGACGGCACCCTGACGAACCCGGGCCTCTGGATCGAGACGCCGGGCGGGAATCCGACGCTGATCACGATGTTCGGCGATCGGCCGGCCGTCGGCTACACCCTGACGTCCACCGGCCGCTGGTTCATCATCGTCAACACGCTCGACCTCTCCGCGTCCGGCCGCTATCGGCTCTCGCTGCAATGCGCCTCCGGCAATCCGCCGTCGCCCTTCGAGTGCGTGACGCAGGAACTGGGCTGCAACCAGACCGGCCTGGGTGTGATCAACGCGGACAGTTGCGAGCTGAGCGACTCGGGACGCTACACCTCCTACAAGATCACCGTCGCGGCCGGCGACATCGTCAACATCGACGCCACGTCGGCCGACTTTGCGGCGACCGTCGCTCTTTACGGCGAGGGTGACGACCCCATCGCGTCCGGCTTCGCCAATGGCCGGGGTGGAATCGCAAGCCTGCGCTATCTGGCCACCGCCGCCGGGCTATTCGAGGTCGCCGTCTATGGGCAGGGACCGTCCGACACCGGCACGTTCGGCATCAAGATGGAGTGCCAGACCACCTGCACGCAGCCGACGATCTCGCTCCAGCCCTCCGGCGGCCACACCCTCCTCGGAAGCACCTTCACCTTCAACACCGCCGCGGTCGGCTCTCCCCCGTTCACGTTTCAGTGGTACCGCGGCCAGACGGGGGACACATCCTCGCCGATCGGCGGCGATGACTCGAAGCTCGTCGTGACCGTGAACGAGGCGCTCACGGTCTGGGTCCGGGTCCGAAACGGCTGCGGCTCGCGCGACAGCGTGACGGCGACCGTGACTCCCGACCCGCCGAAGCGGCGGCGCGGCACGCGTTGACGAGCGGGAGCAGCGGCACGCCGAATCCCCGTTGACCTCCCGCCCACCTTTCAATATCCTCACCGCCTTGTGAAACTTTTCACGCGACGGAGAGCGCGTGAGAGGTCACTGCCCGCGACCGCGGCGCCGACGGGCGCCGAACCTGCACCGCGAACTCACGCTCATGGCCAAAGTCACCATCGACGGAATCGAAGTCGAAGTCCAGGAGGGGATCAACTGCATCGAGGCCGCCAAAACGGCCGACATCCACGTCCCCCACTTCTGCTACCACCCTTCCCTCACCGTCGTCGGCCAGTGCCGGATGTGCCTCGTCGAGATCGAAGGCATGCCGAAGCTGCAGGCCGGCTGCTCCACCACCGTTAGAGACGGGATGAAGATCCACGTCTACAACGAGAAGGTGGACAAGGCGCGCAAAGGGCAGATGGAGTTCCTCCTCATCAACCATCCGCTCGACTGCCCGATCTGCGACAAGGCGGGCGAGTGCCCGCTGCAGGACTACTCCTTCAACTACGGCTCGGTCAGCTCGCGCTACGAGGAGACCAAGCGCACCTATCCGGGCATGGACCGGACGCCGATCGGCCCGCACGTCGTGCAGAACATGAACCGCTGCATCCACTGCACGCGCTGCATCCGCTTCTGCAACGAGATCACCGGCACGGACGAGCTGGCGTTCTTCAAGCGCGGCGCGTCGACGGAAGTCGGGATCTTCCCCGACACGCCGCTGGAGAACTGGATGTCCGCCTGCGTGACGGACGTCTGCCCCACCGGCGCCCTGACCACGCGCGAGTTCCGCTTCGAGTCGCGGGTCTGGAACCTCGACTCGGCCGAGTCGGTCTGCAACGGCTGCGACGTCGGCTGCAACCTCTTCGTCAACCACCGCAGCGGCCAGGTCTTCCGCTACCGGCCGCGCGTCAACTCCGACGTAAACGACCACTGGCTCTGCGATTACGGCCGCTTCAGTTACGAGCGCTACGAGTCCGACCGGGTCGTGGTCCCGAAGGTCCGCAGCGACGACTACCTCGGCATCTCCACCTGGGCCGAGGCGCTGGAGGCGATCGAAGCGGCGGTCCGCGATGCGCGGAACATCGCCGCCATCGCCTCCGCGCACATGACCAACGAGGACGCCAGCGCGGCGAAATCGTTTTTCGAGAGCATCGGCGCGAAGACTGCGCTGATGGTCGACCCGATCGGCCCGATCAGGATGAAGTCGCGCACGGAGTGGCTCCTCGGCACGCAGGGCGCGCCGAACTACCGCGGCGTGTCCGCCATTTTAGGCGGCGATACATCAAAGGATGTCGAGCGGCTCATGACGCAAGGCGCCGACGGCATCGACCTGCTCTGGATCTGCGACGTCGACTTCAGCGAGCGCTCCAAAGAGCCAGCCGTCGTGGAGAACCTGCGCAAGGCGAAGCTCCTCGTCGTCACCTCCTGGGATGCGAACCATCCGCTGGCCGAGGCTGCGGACGTCCTCCTGCCGGGGGTCATCCACGTGGAGAAGGACGGCACGTACACCAACCTCCAGGGGACTGTCCAGGAAATCCACCAGGCGTATCCGCCGAAGGGGCAGGCCGTGCCAGACGCGGAGCTCTTCCGCCGCGTCGGCGCGAAGCTGGCCGAGACCCGGGAGCCGGCCGAAGCGGCGGTCTAGGAAGACGCGATGCCTTTCGACGCGACCGACATCGCCCTCTCCGTCCTCAAGATCCTGATCGTCCTGGTCGGGCTGCTGCAGGTCACGCCGATCATGGTCTGGGTCGAGCGCCGCGGCAGCGCGCTGATCCAGGACCGGCCGGGCCCGAACCGCGTGGGGCCGTGGGGCCTCTTCCAGTCGCTGGCCGACGCGGCGAAGTTCATCCTCAAGGAAGACATCATCCCCGCCGGCGCGCACAAGTGGCTGTACACGCTCGCGCCGACCTTCGGCCTGCTGCCGGCGCTGACCACCATCTCCGTGATCCCCTGGGGCCGCGCGTTCGTCATCCCGGAGAAGCACTGGTTCGGAAGGACGTGGTTCGAGGGCGGGCGCCTCTTCGAGCCGATCGTCGCGGACGTGAACGTCGGCGTGCTGCTGATCTTCGCCCTCGCCTCCCTCGGCGTGTACGGCGTCGTCACCGCCGGCTGGTCATCGAACAACAAGTATTCGCTCTTCGGCGGCATCCGCGCCTCGGCACAGATGATCAGCTACGAGCTGGCCCTCACGCTCTCCGCCGTCGGCGCGCTGATGGTCGCCGGCTCGCTGCGCCTGACCGAGGTCGTGGCCCGGCAGACCGGCTACTTCGTGCTCTTCGGCTGGCTCAAGAGCACGAAGTAGC
>DATEOX010000507.1:0-9416 GCA_035273585.1 Thermoanaerobaculia bacterium | reverse complement strand
GGTGGATGGCGGAGTGAAGGAGGCGTTTCCGAGGTGAGCGGGACGCCCGCGCGCCGGGTCAGCTCGCACGCGAATAGAACGTCTGCGTGTGGCCGCACTCGCGGCACCAGTAGTGCACCGAGTCGCGCCGCGACCAGGGGTTGGGCGCATCGCAGACGGGGCACTGGGTGTCCTGGGGGAGGAAGGGGCGCTCGCAGTGGTCGCAGGCCAGGGGGAGGCCGGCGGAATTCACATCGTCTTCGCAACTGACTTCGCTACATTGAGGACAACGCCAGCAGATCGCCATCTCTCTGAAAAAACCTCTCAAATCGGACGATGGAAATGATACACGAAAATTAGATGCCGGACTTTCTCATCTTCGCCCTCGTCGGATTCCTCGCCCAGCTCATCGACGGCGTCCTCGGCATGGCCTATGGCGTCAGCGCCACGACCTTCCTCCTCTCCTTCGGCATCCCGCCCGCGATCGCCAGCGCCTCCACGCACGCCGCCGAGGTCGTGACCACCGGCTTTTCTGCGGCATCGCACTTCGGCTTCGGCAACGTCAACCGGCGGCTCGTCCGGGCCTTGCTCGTGCCGGGCGTCCTTGGCGCGGTGGCCGGCGCATACATCCTGGTCAGCGTGCCGGGCGAGCGGATGCGGCCCTTCATCGCCGCCTACCTGCTGCTGATGGGCATCCTGATCCTGGCCAAGGCGCGGAAGCGCGTCGCGCCGCGCGAGGTGACCTCGCACCTCGTCCCCCTCGGTCTGGCCGGCGGCTTCTTCGATGCCATCGGGGGCGGCGGGTGGGGGCCGATCGTGACCGGCACGCTGCTCGCGCGCGGCAACGAGCCGCGGGAGACGATCGGCTCGGTCAACTTCGCCGAGTTCTTCGTCACCCTCGCCGCATCGCTGACGTTCGTCCTGACCATCGGCCTCAGTCAGTGGCGGGCCATCGTCGGCCTCGCGTGCGGCGGCGCGCTCGCCGCGCCGCTCGCCGCCTGGGCCGCGCGACGCGTCCCCGCACGCGTGCTGATGGCGGTGGTGGGGGTGGTCGTGATCCTGCTCAGCGTCCGGACGATGTGGCTCTCCGTGTCATCCTGAGCCGCGAAGACGGCGAAGGATCTCCTCGCACTTGCCGGGAGATCCTTCGCTTCGCTCAGGATGACAGACGCGCGCTAATGCGCGGGGTGGATCTGATTCACGTTCACGCCGACCGTGATCGCCCCGATGGCCTTGCCGCCGTCCATCACCGGGACGGAGATCTGCGCCAGCGGCGCCTTCGCGCTGTCGTCGTAGCGGGGACGGTCGATGAAGACGTCACCCTTGCCGCCCTTGAACGCGCGCTGCCATTTCGACTCGTCGCCTTGCCAGTAATCGGACGTATGCCCGTTCGCGCAGACCAGCGCCCCCTGGTCGTCCATCACGAAGGCCTCGCCGTAGCCGGGATGCGCGGCGACGAGCGCGCGCAGGCGGTCGGCGCACGGCCCGGACGTTACGCGCCTGACCACGTCGTCGCTCTTGCCCGCCATCCAGTCGCCGTCGATGCGCTTGATCTCCGCCAGCGCGACGCGCTTCGCATTCTGCCCCTTCACCGCGTCGACGAATGCCTTGTCCGTTCCCCACGCGGCGAGCGAGGTCGCCTCCGTCGTCAGCGCCTTCTGGATCGCCTCGGCCGATTGGCCGAGGGCGGTTGCCGCCATGGCGAGGGTCATGAAACAGACCATTAAGTTCCGCATGGCCGTCATTGTAGCTGCATCTTCGTCCAGGTGTCCTTCAGCGTCACGGTGCGGTTGAAGACCGGCGCGTCGTCGCGCGAGTCGGGATCGACGCAGAAGTAGCCGAGGCGCTCGAACTGGTAGCGGGTGAGCGGCGCCGCGCCGAGGACGGACGGCTCCAGCTTGGCCTGCGCCACCGTCTCCAGCGACTGCGGGTTGAGATGGGAGAGGAAGTCGCCGTCCGCCTCCGGATCTGGGACGTCGAACAGCCGGTCGTACAGCCGCACCTCGGCCTCGACGGCGTGCTCGGCGGAGACCCAGTGCAGCGTCGCCTTCGGCTTGCGGCCATCCGGCGCGTCGCCGCCGCGCGTGGCAGGGTCGTACGTCGCGCGCAGCTCGACGATGTTGCCCGCCTCGTCCTTCATCACGCCTGTGCAGGTGATGAAGTACGCCGCGCGGAGGCGCACCTCGCGGCCCGGTGCGAGGCGAAAGAACTTCTTCGGCGGATCCTCCAGGAAGTCGTCCTGCTCGATGTAAATGACGCGCGAGAACGGCACCTTGCGCGTGCCGGCCGACGGCTCGTCCGGATGGTTCGCCACCTCGAGCTCCTCCGACTGCCCTTCCGGATAGTTCTCGATGACGACGCGCAGCGGGCGGAGGACGCCCATCACGCGGTGCGCCGTCCGGTTCAGGTCCTCGCGGATGGAGAACTCCAGCAGCGCGACGTCGATCACGTTCTCGCGCTTGGCCACGCCGATGCGCTCGGCGAAGTTGCGGATGGACGCGGGCGTGTAGCCGCGGCGGCGGAGGCCGGCGATGGTCGGCATGCGCGGGTCGTCCCAGCCGCGGACGCGGCCCTCCTCGACGAGCCGGAGCAGCTTGCGCTTCGACATCACCGTGTAGTTGAGGTTCAGCCGCGCGAACTCGTACTGCCGCGGGCGCGACGGCACCCGCACGTTCTCGATCAGCCAGTCGTACAGCGGCCGGTGGTCCTCGAACTCCAGCGTGCAGAGGGAGTGGGTGATGAGCTCGATGGCGTCGGAGAGCGGATGCGCGTAGTCGTACATCGGGTAGATGCACCACGCGTCGCCGGTGCGGTGATGCGTCTCGTGGCGGATGCGATAGAGCGCCGGGTCGCGCATGTTGATGTTCGGCGAGGCCATGTCGATCTTCGCCCGCAGCACGTGCGCACCGTCCGGGAAGTCGCCGGCTTTCATCCGCCGGAAGAGATCGAGGCTCTCATCAACGGGACGGTTGCGGTACGGCGACTCCCGCCCCGGCTCGGTGAGCGTCCCGCGGTACTCGCGGATCTCGTCCGCCGAGAGGCTGTCGACGTATGCCTTGCCGTCGCGGATCAGATCCTCGGCCCAGTCATAGAGCTGCTGGAAGTAGTCGGAGGCGTGGTAGTGATGCTCGCCCCACTCGAAGCCGAGCCAGCGCACGTCCGCCTCGATGGCCTGCGCGTATTCGACGTCTTCCTTGAGCGGGTTCGTGTCGTCGAAGCGGAGGTTGCAGCGGCCGCCGTACTCGTTGGCGATGCCGAAGTTGAGGCAGATCGATTTGGCGTGGCCGATGTGCAGGTAGCCGTTCGGCTCGGGCGGGAAGCGGGTGATGACGGTGTGATGGCGGCCGCTGCGCAGGTCGTCCTCGACGATCTCGCGGATGAAGTCGAGCGGCTTCGAAGGGGTCTCGATGGCGGTCATGCGAATGTCTCCGGAAAACAAAAAAGCGACCCGGTGAGGGGGCCGCTTCTCGCCTGTTGGTTCGGTGGAAAGAGACGGCCTACGCGCGCGGCACTCCGGCGTCGATACGCTGTCGGACCTGCTGCTGGCGGCGCGTCATGGTCGGGACGTTATAGCAGAGGTAGCGCGCGGTGTCATCCGGGCGGCTTGAGGATGTTGACGTCGCGGCGGCGCTCTTTCTCGAGCAACGTCACGCGGGCATCGAGCTTGTCCAGCGCGGCGCGGATGGCGGCGAGCTGCGCGGCCAGCCTCCGGTCGGTGCCGTTGTCGTCGGGCGGGACGCGCTGCGTCATCGCGATGCGCACGTTCGTCAGCTCGCCTTCGATCTTCGTCTGCTGACCGGCGATCGCTTCCAGGCGTCGAAGGGACGCGCCGAGGTCCTGCTGGACCTGCGCGACCTGCGGCTGGAGCTCGCGGATCATCGCCGTCTGGCTCTGCACCGTGGCGACGTCGTTCTCGAGCTTCGTCTGCTTGGACGCTACCTCGTCGATCCGCCGCAGCGACGGCGCGACCTCCTCCTTTGCCGCGGACCGCGCCTGCGTCTCCACCTTCGTGGCCACGCTCTCCGTCACGCTCTGCGCGACGCGCGGCGCGACGTCCCTTGCCACCGCCTCCTGCTGCGAGACGCCGTACACCACCGCGTACGCGGCCGCGGCGATGGGGATGGCCAGCAGCGACAGGTAGAGGCGGAAGACGCGCCTGCGGCGGCGCCACTCGTCGGCCACGGCGTTGTCCACGCTGCTGTTCGAAGGTACGGTCGTCATCATCCCTCCCGCGTCAGAGCTTCAGGTTCCGAAAGAGAAAGAGGATCGCTGTCAGCAGCACGCCGGTCGCGGCCACCACGATCAGCGGTCCTTGCGCCGCGCCGCGCATGGCCAGCCCCGCCACGCCGCCAGCCGTGAGCAGCGCCACGCCGCAGGTCGAGGCCAGGAACAGGCGGTCGCGCCAGCGGGCGCGCTCGCCGGCCAGCTCCTCGTACTTTTGCCAGCAGCGGTCCCGCCACGCCTCGATCCCTTCCACGGCCGCCTTGCACAGCTCGTCGGGCGTGGAGAAGCGCGCCTTGGGCGACCAGTGGCCGGCGCTGAAGTCGAGCACGCGGTCGATGAACGCCTGCTGGCGCGGATCGATCTTCACGCCGGCGCCCGGCGCGTAGGTCTTCACGTAGGTCTGCAGCTCGGCGGTGGGATGCCGCTTCGCCAGCTCGTACTCCCACTCCACGATGGAGATCGACTCGCCGGGGAAGCCGCTGCCGTAGGAGCTGCCGAGGAGCAGGAGGAAGACGTTCGAGCCGCGGATCTGCCGCTCGCACTCGTCCTTCGGCGACGCGCGGCGCGCCGCCTCCACCTGATAGTCGAACGGATGGCAGGGCGGCGCCATCCGGCGGATGGCATCCGCGACCGCGCCGCGCTCCGCCGTCAGCTCGCTCGTCGAGCTGATGAACACCTGCGGGATCTCGAAGCCCATATGATCACGGTGAGCGGGCGTCCCGCCCGCCAGCCCACGGGCGTCTCGCCCGGCGGAACGGACCGCGGCACGAGACGTGCCGCGGCTGGCGGGCGGGACGCCCGCGCTCCTATTTCAGGAACGGGATCTTCGGCGCGGGGTCGGCCCGCACCGGGAACGTGTCGTTCGTCAGCCAGAGCATCAGCAGGTTCACCGAGAACGGATCGCCGATCCGGCCGCTGACGCCGCCCGGCAGCGACGACTCGCCGCGGACGCCGTCCTTGGCCATGTCGCCGACGTAGCGGCGGTTCGGGCCGCTGCTGAACATGAAGCCGTCGGGCGTCGAGGCGCGGGCGTTGTGCGTCGCGGCGTCGACCGTCCCGAAGCCGCCGTCGGTGGCCACGCCGGTGAGCGGCGGAGCGGAGGGGAAGGGCGGCTGGCCGGCTGTGCCGCCGGGCGAGAACGCAGATCCCATGAGGTGCGCGAAGACGACGCGGTGGAGCTTGCCCCAGCGCCAGTCAGTGAACTTTCCGGAGCGGTTGAAGGCCGGCGCGAAGCCATCGCTCTGCAGCATGGCCAGTCCTTCGATCAGGCTGGTCAGGATCACGACGTCGCGCCGCGTGTCCGCGTCCGAGATCCCCGTCGCGTTGAAGAACGGCACCCCGGACGTGCCGCGGCCGCCGGTCGTCGCATAGTTCTCCAGTTGGAAGCGCAGCGCGGCGAGCGTCTGCTGCGCGGGCGGCAGCGGCACGGTGAACTGCTTCATCACCGCGTCGATCGTGTTGGCCAGGAAGCGGCTGCGCCAGGCGGCGTACACCGTGGCCGCGACGCTGTTGTCGATCTCCGCCTGCGACGGCGCGCTCAGCACGCCGTTCACGTCCGCGGCATCGTAGCCGGTGTCGATGCCGGTGGGCGTGGTGAAGTTCCACTTGCCCAGCCGGTCGACCGCCTCCGCCACGAGCGGGCTCGCCGCGAGGGGGGCCATTGCCGAGCCGGGCACCTTCGCGTTGCCAAACGCCTTCGTGATGAAGGGCACGAAGACCTCGGCGTCGATGAGCGCCGTATCGGCCTGGATCGCCTTCATGTCCTCCGGCGACATCTTCCCGCCGCCCGCCAGCTTCGCCCGCACCAGCTCCGTGATGCGCCCCGCGCGCAGGCCGTCGTAGCCGGGATTGAGATAGAGGATGCCGCCGCCGGCGCGCGGCGTGTTCAGCGGGTCGTTGTCCAGCGTCTGCCCGGTCGGGTCGTTGTTGGCGTTCACGAACCAGCCGTTCGACGGGTTCTGCACCTGCGGCATCTCCGCGTACGGCAGGATCTGGAACGGCAGCGCCTGATTGGCCGGCAGCGTTCCGGTCAGCGGCAGCCAGTCGTTGCCCCCCTGCCCGTTGCGGATGAAGTATGGCGGGACGCCCGTCACCTTGCCCGCCTGCAGGTCCTCGCGCAGCGGCAGCTCGCCGCTGGTGAAGTAGGCGATGTTGCCGTCGACGTCCGCCACGGCGAAGTTCTGCGAGCCGACGTCGAAGAGCTGAAGCGCGTTCTTGAACTCGTCGATGGTCTTCGCCTCGTCGATCCTCATGAACGCCTCGAGCTCGTGCGTTGGATAGAAGCCGGCGTACTGCACCGTGACGGCCGCGCCGGTCGCCGCGTTGAGCTGGATCACCGGACCGTGCCGCGGCACGACCAGCGTCGCCTGGGGGATCGACGCCGACGCGGGGACGACGGCCAGGTCGTCCTGCACGCCGTTGCCCATCACGTTCACGCGGAAGACCTGCGGGATGGCCTGTACGTTCTCCTTCGCGCCCTTGTAGATGGATGCGAAGCCGCTGGGCGAGGTCGCCTCCGGCACGAGCTGCTCCTGGTAGAGGTCCGTCACGTCCATCGGGTGGACGGTCGAGCCCCAGGCGATCCGCTCGTTCTGCCCCTGGATCACGAACGGCGCGCCGGGGAAACCCATCCCGGCCACGTTGATGCCCGCGCCGCGGAGCGAGATGGGATAGAAGGTCGCCGGTGCGGAGAGCGCGAGGTGCGGATCGTTGGCGATGAGCGCGTTGCCGGTGGTCGACTTCGCCGGCGAGATGGCCCACTCGTTCGAGCCCGCATGCCGCTCCGGCTCGATGGCCCCGGCGAGCACTTCCACCGAGGCCACGCGGTTGCGCAGCTCGACGAGCATGTCGAGCGTTTCGGGCTTGATGAACGACGTATCGAGCTCGCGCCCATCGTCGAGCGGCAGCTTCGAACCGGTGCCGGTGGCGTCGGGGATGGTCGCCGCGGCGGTGAACGGCGCGACGCGCCACGTGTCGCTGAAGAGCTTCGTGCCGTCGAAGCCGACGATCTTCCCCACCGTCTGATACGAGATCAGGGCCACGGTCGGGTCGAGGTCGAGATCGAAGGAGAGTCCGAACGCGATCAACTTGCCGACGGCGAGCGAGTCGACGGCCGTCCAGGCCGGCACCTTCGACTGCTCGAGCAGGCCGTACTCCGCCGGCAGAAAGTGCGTCGTCGCGTACGCGTTCACCCCCTCGGCGTACGCGTCGAGGTCAGCCCGCGCCTGCGTCGACAGCAGCGGCAGCGCGGCCTCGGCCGCCCGGCGCAGGCCGAACGTCCGAAGCTGGACGTCGTTCGAGAGCGCGCTGCTGCCGAGGAGCTCGCCGAGGGTGCCGCTGGCGATGCGGCGCGAGGTGTCCATCTGGAAGAGGCGGTCCTGCGCGTGCAGCCAGCCGTTGAGGAACATCAGGTCGTGCCGGTTGAGGGCGAAGACGTGCGGGATGCCGTTCGCCTCGCGGGTGATCATGCCCGGCTGGAGCATGCCCGCCACCTTCGCGAACCGCCCGTTGGGCATTTCGGCGGCGAAAGCGGGGACGGCGGAGAGGAGGACGGCCAGTACGAGGGCGCGCTTCATGAAGGACCTCCTTGCGCAGATCCTTATACGTCGGCATAGAATCCCGCCGCAAGGAGTACGGTCATGCGCACGCGCCTCGCTCTCGGTGCCCTCCTCCTGGTTGTCGCCCTTCCGCTCGCCGCGCAGTCGAACGACGTCGGCCTCTGGATCGCCGGCGCACGCCTCCACGACACCACCGAGGAGGACGCGACGGTCGGCTTCGACGACGCGCGCGGCTTCGGCGCCAGCTTCAATCACTTCTGGACCACGCACCTCTCGACCGAGCTCGCCGCGACCGCCCTGAAGAGCGACCGCGGCACGATCTCCGTCGGCGGCACGAATGTGCTCGACCTCGGCGAGCTGAAGATCACCCCGATCACCGCCGCGCTGCAGTTCCACCTTCCCAGTCACGAGCGGTTCGATGCGTATGTCGGCGCAGGCGCCGCGTACGTGCTGACCGACGACCTGAGCAGCAGCGACCTCGACCTGGCGGGCATCGGCACGGTGCGGGTGAAGGACGGCGCGACCTGGATGGCTAACGCCGGCGCGACGTTCTACCTCGGCTCCCGATGGGGCCTCGGCGCGGACGTGAAGTACATCGCCTTCCGCCCCGACTCGAATGCGGACGGCGGCGACACGACACGCCTCGATCTGAAGCCGCTGGTAGTCAGCGTGGGAGTGCGCGTACGCTGGTGAGCGCTGTCATCCTGAGCCCCGAAGAGGGCGAAGGATCTTCTCGCAAGATCGGTGCGGATCCTTCGGCGTCTTCGCGCCTCAGGATGACACTTACAATCGGCGCATGAAGCGCCTTCTCCTCCTGCTCTCCCTCGCTCTCCCCCTTCTCGCCGACGACCTGGAACGGACGGTGGCGATGATGGCCAAGGTCGGCGCGGCCAATTCACCATCGTTCTCGCCGGATGGGAAGCGCGTTGCGTTCCTATCGAACATCAGCGGTCTGCCCCAGGCCTGGATCGTCTCCGCGGCCGGCGGCTGGCCGGACCAGGTGACGGCGCTCGACGACCCGGTGACGAACGTGCTCTGGTCGCCGGCAGGCGACTGGCTGGCGCTGGAGGTCGCGCCGGGCGGCGGGCTCAATTCGCAGGTGTACGTCGTGCGGCCGGACGGCACCGGATTGCGGCGACTGACCGAAGGCGGCAAGGAGAACAACAATCTCGACGCCTGGACGCATGACGGCAAGGCGCTGCTCATCGACTCCAACCGCCGCTCCGCCGACGCGCTCGACGCCTGGCTCGTCGACGTCGCCAGCGGGAAGATGCGCCTCGTGGCCCGGACGCCGGGTGTCGGCTCGATCAACGCCGTCTCGGCGGACGACAAGTTCGCGCTCCTCTCCCGCGTCGCCAACCGCGGCGACGACGACGTCTATCGCATCGCGCTCGATGCCCCAGCCGAGGTGCTGATCACGAAGCATGACCCGCCGGCGACCTTCGGCGCCTCGGAGTTCGCCGGCGCGCGCAACGACGTCGTCTATCTCGCCGGCAATCCCGGCCGCGACCGGATCGCGTTCGGGCGGGTGACGATCAAGGGCGGCAAGGCATCACCCTTCGAGGCGATCGCGACGCGCGACGACGCGGAGCTCGGCGGCTTCCTCATCGATGACCAGGGGACGACGGCGGTCCTCGCCTGGAACGCCGGCGGCCG
>DATEOX010000506.1:0-2912 GCA_035273585.1 Thermoanaerobaculia bacterium | reverse complement strand
TGTAGCGCGTCGTCTGGCCGAGAGCGGCGAACTCCGCGGCCGCCGACCTGGCCAGCGACACCGCCTCGTCGAAGTGCTCGCTCTTGTACAACACGCCGGCCCGGATGTAGCGGACGATGGCCAGGTGCAGGGCCGGATCGGGGAGCCGGCGGAAGGCGCGCTCGGCGCGGCTCAACGCGTCGTGCGCCGCGTCGAAGAGGCCGAGGTAGCGGAGCGCGTTCGCGCACTCCTTCCACGCCGTGCCGCGCAGCTCGGCCAGGGTCACGGAAGGGTAGGCATCATCAGGAATGGCCTCGGCGACGAGCGTGGCGTGCTCGGCGAGCGTCCGGGCGTGCATCGGGTCGCGCTCGAAGAGCTCGCGCGCTGCCTGGCAGAGCACCCGCACGACGCCGGCCGGCGCGTTGCCGCGGTACTTGTGCCCGACGTCGGCCCAGATGAACTCCCCGGGCGCGCGGAGGATCGGCTCGAGGAGCGCCGTGGCCTCGGCATCCTCGTCCGCCAGGCGTGCGGCCACGTCGCCGAGCGACTGGCGTAGCTCGTCGGCGCCGGTCAGCTCGTCCACCGCGCGCCACATCTCCGCGCTCTTGAGCAGGTCGTTGAAGCGGCGGATGTCCGCCAGCGCCTTTTGACAGTCGGCGCAGACCCGCAGGTGCTGCTCCTTCTCCGCGCGGACGGGCGCCGCGTCGGCATGCAGCTCGTAGGTGATGAGATCGCTGTCGTCGAGATGCGCCATCACGGGACCCGCTCCACGGACCGGCAGATGTGCTGCGCCTTCTTCCGGCAGAGGTGCAGCACTTTGAGGATGTACGCGGAGCTCGTCTCCATCACGCCGGCGATGAAGGCGGTCGACTCGCCGTCCAGGTAGTAGCGGCGCAGGGTCTCGCGGCAGCGCGGCGAGAGACGGGCCATCGTCGCCGCGACGGTGAGCCGCACGCTCACCTCATCCAGACAGCGCTCGTCCATCGGCTCGCCTTCCGCGGGGGGCGCGAAGAGGGCGTCGTCCGCGCGCCGGCGGCGCCAGTAGCTCTGCGACGCGCGGCAGATGGCGCCGATCAGGTAAGGCCGCACCTCGCGTACCTGTGAAGGGTTGCTGAGGAAGGTGAGGAAGATGTCGTGGATGAGCCCGTCCGCATCCGGGCGCGGGATGCGATAGCGGGTCATGGCGATGTAGCGGAGGAGGGGGACGTGCCGGTCGTAGATGTCGTCGAACGACCGCATCCCGGCGCCGCACGCGACCAGCACCGGCGAGCCAACCGGACCCGCGTCTCCATCGTGCTGCGTCGCCGGTTCCATGGTCTGGCATTAGGAGTGACACAGCGCACCTTTTCCCTACCCGCGGCCGTAGCCATCCATCCTGACGGACGCCACTCTGCTACCATCCTCCGCGGGTCCGGAACGATGGCTTTTACCGAGCGCAGGCGCTTCCAGCGCGTCCGCATCGTCGAGCAGGTGCGGGGACTGATCGGCGAGACGCGGATCTTCGTGATCGACGCGTCGCTGAGCGGCCTGCGGATCGTGCATCAGGACGACCTGCCGCGCGTCGGCAGCACCTGCGTGACGACCTTCACCTGGCACGGCCACCACGTCGCGCTCGAATGCACGATCAAGCGGACGGTGATGCGCCGCCCGCCAAAGTCGGCCCTGGAGCGGCCGCTGTACGAGTCGGGACTGCTCATCACCGGCGCGCGCGGCGAGTCGTCCGCGACGCTGCGGGAGATGATCGAGCGCCACGTGATGCTCGCCCTCGACGAGCGCAAGGCCAACGCCCGCGGCATCCCCCCCGCCGCCGCCCAATCCTTCCAGACCGGCAAGGGCGACGAGCTGATGCGCCACGAATACGTGAAAGGCGCCTGGCGCGCCTACCCGACGACGGATCCGAGCCAGCCGATGAATGGCTTCACCATCTCCGCCGCCGAGCCGGTGCCGAACATCGAGATGCTCCGCTCGACGTTCGCCACGGCCGACGCCTCCGGCCGGCGGATGATCCAGCAGATGGCGGAGATGAGCATCAGCCGCAGCGAAGGAATCCCGACGCGGCGGTACGAGCCGTAGGTGTCGGCTCCGAGGTGCCATACGGCCACGAGGCGCAGACCTCCGCATCCGGCATAGACTCTCTTCCATGCCCTCTACATTCTGGGCCACGCAGCCGGTCGATGACCGCGTGGGGGTAGTCGCGCCTGGCGGCGTGGGCGGTGACGGCCTTCCCGATCCTCTCCGCTTTGCGGCGTTCGATCCTTCCACGGCGGCGGACCTCGAGCGGCTGCGGGCGTTGCTGGCCGAGCATTACGTCGAGGATGGGGAGACGGGGTTTCGTCTCGAGTATGGCCGCGAGCTGTTGGCGTGGGCGTTGGGCGGGGCGGGGCAGGAGCGGGACTGGTGTGTCGCGGTCGAAGACGGCGGGGGACGGATGGGGGGCTTCGTCTTCGCGGCGCCGGCGCGCGTCAGCATCGACGGATGGACGCGCGAGGCGGTGATGGTCAACTATCTGTGCGTCCGGAGCGATCTGCGGGGGATGGGGCTCGGGCCGATCCTCATCAGGGAGGTCACGCGGAGAGTCGTCGCGAGGGGGCGGTCCTGCGCCATCTTCAGCACCGCGGCGCGGCTGCCGATGGAGCCGCTCGCCGCGTGCCGGTATCTCTGTCGCTTCCTGCGCCCGAGCGAGCTCGTCGCAAGCGGGTGGGTGGCGAGGCCGGATTACCTCACGCCCGGGCAATTCGAGCGCATCCACGAGCTCCCTGAGCCGGCGGTCGCATTGCGGAGAATGACGGAGGCCGATCTGCCGGAGGTGACCGCGCTGTTCGACCGCCGCACTTCGGCCGTCCGGCTGCAGTTGACCGCGGCCGAGCTCCGCCACGCGCTCGTCGGTGCGCCGGCCGGCGTCGTCGAGACGTGGGTGACGGAGGACGGCGCCG
>DATEOX010000505.1:0-2629 GCA_035273585.1 Thermoanaerobaculia bacterium | reverse complement strand
AGCGCCGGGTGAGGGGCCCGCGCAGAATACACGCCCCACCTCCGCCCTTCGGGCACCTTCTCCCCGCGCGCGGGGGAGAAGGTTCTATTCTTAGCCCGTGACCTTGCACGAATTCGTGGTCCGCGCGCGGCGGCTGGTCGTCCTCACCGGCGCCGGCTGCAGCACGGAGTCGGGCATCCCCGACTACCGCAGCCCGGGCGGTGCGTGGACGCGGCACAAGCCGATCTACTACAGCTCGTTCGTCCGCTCGGCCGAGGTGCGGCGCTTCTATTGGGCCCGCTCCTACCGCGGCTGGCCGCGATTCGCCGCGGCGCGGCCGAACGCGGCGCATCGGGCCATCGCCGCGCTCGAGGCGAGGGGCAAGGTCCATCAGCTCATCACCCAGAACGTCGATGACCTGCATCAGGAGGCCGGCAGCCGCGCAGTCGTGCAACTGCACGGGCGCAACCGAGTCGTGGTCTGCCTCGACTGCCGGGGCGAGTTCCCGCGAGCCGAGGTGCAGGAGCGGATGGAGATGATGAACGGCGCCTGGCTGGCGAGGGCACGGTGGGACGTCCTGCGCGCGGACGAGGCGGACTTTGCGCCGGACGGCGACGCGAACGTCGGAGCGGACGTCGTCGGCGGCTTCCGCGTCCCGGAGTGCGAGCGCTGCGGCGGCGTGCTCAAGCCGGCGGTCGTCTTCTTCGGCGAGTCCGTGCCGCCGGAGAAAGTGCGCTACGCCATGGACCGCGTCGACGAGGCCGACGCGCTGCTCGTCGCCGGCTCGTCGCTGACGGTCTGGTCCGGCTTCCGCTTCGTCAAGCGCGCCGCCGAGCGCGGCGTCCCCATCGCCATCGTGAACATCGGCCCCACCCGTGCCGACGACCTGGCGTCGGTGAAGGTGGAGGCGAAGTGCGGCGAGGTGTTGAGCGAGGTGGCGTTTACGGACTAGGACTGCGCGGCGGAACGGATCGTTCTAAGAATGCGCGCTCTTGCTAGAATCGAGGTCATGGGAAGAAAGCTCGAAGAGCTCTTTCGACAGGCCGTGGAACTTCCGGACCGTGACCGCGCCGAGCTTGCCGGCAAGCTGCTTCAGACTCTCGATGGTGAGCCCGATGCCGACGTCGAGGCAGCGTGGGCGGAAGAGGTCGAGCGCCGCATCCGGCAGGTAGATGCCGGCGAGGTGGAGATGATTCCGTGGGAACAGGTTCGTGCGGAACTGTTTGGTCACGGAAGCGATTATGGCTGTAGCGCACCATAGTCGCCGTCCCGATTATTGGCTTCGGCGATCGTGAGACGCGGCCCAACGACCCTTGGAGCCGGTGACCTTGCGCGCGGGCGCGGAGTTGGCAAAAACCGTTGTCGGTTGTCAGTCATCGGTTACCGGTAGAGCTACCGACAACTGACAAACCGACAACCGACAACGCTTCTGCTTACCGCTGATGGTCGCGATGCCGCGCGGCACGCTCTGCCTTGAGCTGCTGCCACTTCGCGTTCTGCTCCGCCGTCAGCACCGAGGCGATCTTCGCCTCCTGGGCGGCGCGGATCTGCTGCATCTGGGCGCGCTGGGCTTCGACGGTCGGCTCGAGCGAGTCGAGCTTCGCCGTGTCGTTGGCCTTCTTCGCCTCGAAGAGCTCCTTCATCGTCGCGCGCGACTGCTCGAAGAACGCCTTGTTCTGCTCGCGCGACTCCGTGCGGATCGCTTTGATCTGCTGCTTCTGCGCGTCGCTGAGGCCCAGCTCCTGGGCCATCTTCTGGCCGAAGCCACCGCGCTTGCCGTGTCCCCAGCCCTTGCCACCGCCATCGTGCGGCGCCGCGAACGCGAGCGTCGCTCCCAACAGCGTCACTGCCACTCCGGTTACGAACTTCTTCATGTTGGTCTCCTGTGTGTCCGTGTCTGGCGTCGTGATGTCGTCGGTCGGTTGATGTTCGCCAGTCGTGGAAATGGACGCGCGGAGGGGGCCGAATGTTTCGCCTGCCACACGAAATGCACTCCGGTGTCACGAACTGCACGCCTCGGACATGGCCCGCCGGTTGCGATGGGAGCGCATCACGTCGTCGGTCACGACTGGAGAAAACGATGAAATCCCTCAGTGTTTTTGCCGTGAAGCTCGCCGGAATCGCCTCTCTCACCTTCCTCCTCAGCGCGTCCGCTTTCGCGGATTCCCGTCATCAGGACCAGACGTGGCGGTCCGGTGCCGATGCCGGCCGCCATCAGCAGCGATACGACGACAACGACGTCCTGCGCGGCGTCGTCAACCGCGTCGACTTCCGCCGCTCGACGGTCTGGCTGCGCGAGGACCGCACCGGCCGCTTGATCGAGGTCGATCTGCGCGGCGAGCGCCGCGGGCGTCTCGACATCCGCGACCTGCGCCGCGGCGACCGCGTCGAGCTGTCGGGCGACTGGCTGCGCGGCGGCGTCTTCGCCGCGAACCGCATCGACGGCGTCCGCAATGGCCGCTACTGATGATTTCCGGGTTGGCGGCGGGCCCCCTCGGCCCGCCGCAGCTCGATCAGCGTGATCTCGGACGTCATCCCCAGCCGGAACGGCAGCATCCAGTACCCCGTCCCGGTGTTGACGTAGAGCTGCGACCCGCCGCGCCGGTACAGCCCCATGTGATACGGCAGGAAGATGCCCGCCACCGACCAG
>DATEOX010000504.1:0-5834 GCA_035273585.1 Thermoanaerobaculia bacterium | reverse complement strand
CCTATCCGCCGATGGCCCGCGCCCAGCGCGTGGAAGGGACGGTCATCGTCAACGTCCTGATCTCCGAGACGGGGCAGGTGCTGGACGTCAGAGTCCTGCGCGGAGTGGCGAAGTCGGTGGGCCTCAACGAGGCGGCCGAGCAGATCGTCCGCCGCTCCTCGTTCTCGCCGCCGACGAAGGATGGCGTGCGGGTGAAGGCCTGGACCACCGTCCCGATCGACTTCAAGCTATGAGCTATAATCGCGCGCCTCTCACCGCGAACCTTTGGAGGATGTGAAATGCCGGTCATCACCGATCAGCAGCGCAAGTTCTACGAGACCACCCTGCAGGTCACCAAGCAGGAGGTCAGCGACCTGAAGGACCAGATCGAGGAAGAGCTGGCGAAGGTGAAGGACCGCATCGCCGAGCTTCAGAACGCCATCAACGCCTCCAAGCAGATGTACGCCGCTGCCTGCTCCCGCCTCGGAATCGCCAACGACCTCGACGACGAAGAGGGCGGCGAGTCGTAACGCGCGTCACCGCAACAATCCCCCGATCGCATCCAGGTGCTCCGTCGATCAGGTCGTCGGTCAGGATGACGTACTTCATCATCCGGCCATTGTAGCGACCGCTTATACTCGCGGCCTTGCGCCGACTCCTGTTGCCGTGCCTGCTGATTCTCGCCTGCTCGCGTCCCGAGGCGCCGCGGCCCGCGACGCCGAAACGCATCATTACCCTCGCGCCGAACGTCACGGAGATCGTCTACGCCTTGGGCTCGGGCGACGCGGTCGTCGGCACGGATGACTTCTCCGACTTTCCCCCCGCCGCGAAGAGCAAGCCGAAGGTGGGCGGCATGCAGCCCAGCCTGGAGAAGCTCGCCGCGCTGAAGCCCGACATGGTGATCGCCACCACGAACGGCAACCACCCCAGCCTCGCCCCCGCCCTCGCCGCCCTGCACGTGCCGCTCTTCGTGCTGAAGACGGAGCGCCTCGACGACATTCCGCGCGAGATGCACCGTCTCGGCACCGCCCTGGCCAGCCCCCGCCGCGACGCCGCGGTCGCCGAGCTGCGGCGCGCCATCGAGGCCCAGCGCCGCACCCGCGCGAAAAAGCCTCGCGTGCTCTTCGCGGTGTGGGCCGACCCGCTCTACGTCGCCGGCCGCAAGACCTTCACCGACGACCTCCTCATCCTCACCGGCGCCGAGAACGCCGTGCCGGTCGACGGCTGGCCGCAGTACTCCCTCGAGTCGCTGGCCGCCAACCCGCCGGACCTCATCCTCTACCCCGACCGCGAGGTGAGCCGCGCGCAGGTAGCCAAGCTGCTCGAGCTCGTCCACGCCGAGGCCGTGCCGGTGGATGAGAACCTCTTCACGAGGCCAGGACCGCGCGTGGGAGAGGCGGCGGCGCGGCTGAATGCGATACTCGACGGGAGACGAGCGAATTGAGAATTGAGAATTGAGAATTGAGAAAGACGCTGCGCGACGACGACCCTCACCGCACAGCGGAGCAATTCTCAATTCTCAATTCTCAATTCTCAATTCCATGAAGCCCTTCCTCATCCTCCTCGCCCTGCTAGCGATCAGCGTGGCCATCGCGCTCTCATTGGGCGCCGCCCCCCTCTCCTTCCGCGCCCTGATCAACGGCGACGAGATCGCCACCGCCATCTTTTTCCGCCTCCGCCTCCCCCGCGTCCTTCTCGGCGCGCTGGTCGGCGCGACGCTGGCCACGGCGGGCGTCACGTTCCAGACCTTGCTGCGCAACCCGCTTGCCGATCCGTTCATCCTCGGCGTCTCGGGCGGGGCGGCGGCGGGGGCGGCAGTGTCCACCGCGCTCGGCCTGGCCCGCGTGCCGGGGCTCGTGCCGCTCGTCGCGTTCGCCGGCGCGTGCGGCGCGACGGGCGTCGTCTTCCTGCTGGCGCGGCGGCGCGAGCACACCGATCCGACGCGGCTCCTGCTCTCCGGTCTGGTACTGAACGCGTTCTTCTCCGCCGTGATCCTCATCTCCTTCGCCCTCTCGCGGCAGAGCGACCTCACCGCGGCGCTGCGCTGGATGATGGGGACGCTCTTCGGCGCGACCTGGACGAACGTCGTGCTGCTGGCCGTGCTGCTCGTGGCCGCGCTGGCGGTGCTGAGCTGGATCGCGAACGACCTGCGCATGCTCGTCTTCGGCGAGGAGGACGCCCGCTCGCGCGGCGTCGACGTGGAGCGCATCAAGCTCATCGGCTTCCTGGCCGGCTCGATCGTCACCGGCGCGGCGGTGGCGGTGAGCGGCATCATCGGCTTCGTCGGCCTCCTCGTGCCGCACCTCATCCGCCTCGTCTGGCGCCGCGACTTCCGCTACCTCCTGCCGTTGTCGGCGTTGGGCGGCGCGACGCTCGTCGTGCTCGCGGACGTCCTCTCCCGCGCGCTCGTCCGCGCCAGCGAGCTTCCCATCGGCGCCTTCACCGCGCTCCTCGGCGTCCCGTTCTTCCTCTCTTTACTGCGGAGGGAGCGCTGATGCTCGCGCTGGACGGCGTCGCGTACGGCTACGACGGCGCGCCGCACGCCGTGCGCGATGTGAGCTGCCACATCGGCGCGCGGGAGCTCGTCGCGCTGGCCGGGCCGAACGGCTCCGGCAAGTCGACGCTGCTCAAGCTCGCCGCGCGGGTGCTCGCGCCGCACGCCGGCTCGGTGCGGTTCGAGGACAAGCCGCTGCCGGATTGGAACGGCAAGGAGTACGCGCGCCGCGTCGGCTACCTGCCGCAGGATCCCGATCCGACGTTTCCGATGCGCGCCATCGACGTCGTCGTCTCTGGACGCGCCCCGTTCCTCGGCCGCTTCTCGTGGGAATCGGCCGGCGACTACGAGGCAGCCGAGGAGGCGCTCGCGCTGTGCGATGCAACGGCGCTCGCGGGGCGGTACCTGGACGAGATGAGCGGCGGCGAGCGGAAGCGCGTCTTCCTGGCCCGCGTGCTGGCCGGCAAGCCGCGCCTCATCCTGCTCGACGAGCCGCTCTCGGCGTTGGACGTTTCGCACGTGCAGCAGTTCTCGGCGCTGCTGCGCGACGTGGTCGACCGCACCGGCGCGACGGTGGTGTTCGCCTCGCACGACCTGAACTGGGCCGCCGCGTACAGCGATCGGATGCTGGTCATGCAGCGCGGCGCGCTGGCCCTCGACGCCGTGCCGTCCGAGGTCATGCGGCCGGAGCGAATGCGCGAGCTGTTCGGCTTCGAAGGGGTGGCGGTGGAGGCGGGCGGGCGGCGGTGGGTGGTTCCGAAAACGTAAACGCCGGGCGGCGCGCGGCGTCCAACGCGGCATGAAGCGCCTCCTCATCGTCTCCTCGGTCCTCCTACTCGCAACATCGCAAGCCCAGCTCACCGAGCGCCAGCGCGCGCAGCATGCCCTCAACCGGCTCGCCTTCGGCGCGCGGCCGGGCGATGTCGATCGCGTGCTGCAGCTCGGCGTCGACAAATGGATCGAGCAGCAGCTCCATCCGGAGCGGATCGACGACGCGGCGGTGGAGGCGCGACTGCGGCCGTATGCGACGCTGCGCTACAGCGACGCCGACATGGTCAGCGAGTTCTACAAGCCGATCGTGGAGAACAGAGGCGACAAGGAGCTGCGGCAGAAGGCGCGCCGCGTCACGGCCGAGTTGGTCAGCCAGCGTATCCTCCGCGCGGCCGACTCCGAGCGCCAGCTCAACGAGGTGCTGGTCGACTTCTGGATGAACCACTTCAACGTCTACGCCGCGAAAGGCGTCGACCGCTTCCTCCTCACCAGCTATGAGCGGGACGTCATCCGCCCTCGCATCTGGGGGCGCTTCGATGACCTCGTGATGGCCACCGCCAAGGCGCCGGCCATGCTCTTCTATCTCGACAACGCCCGCTCCCGCCGCGACGGCATCAACGAGAACTACGCCCGCGAGCTGATGGAGCTGCACACCCTCGGCGTCGACGGCGGCTACACGCAGAAGGACGTCACCGAGCTGGCCCGCGTCCTCACCGGCTGGTCCATCAAACGGCCGCGGGAAGGCGACGCCGGCTTCGTCTTCCGCCGCTTCATTCACGACGGCGGATCGAAGGTCGTCCTCGGCCAACGAATCGCCGCGGGTGGTGGCATGGAGGAAGGGGAGAGGATGATCCGCTTCCTCTCGCGGCAGCCGGCGACCGCGCATCACATCGCGTTGAAGCTCTGCCAGCGCCTCGTGGCCGACGACCCCCCGCCCGCCCTCGTGGAGCGCGTGGCGCAGCGCTTCCTGGCCACCGGCGGCGACCTGCGCGAGACCGTGCGGGCCGTCGTCGGCAGCCGCGAGTTCTGGTCGCCCGAGGCCTACCGGGCGAAGTTCAAGTCGCCGTTCGAGTACGCCATCTCCGCCGTCCGCGCGGTCGGCGCGACGGTGGACGACCCGCTGCCGCTCGCCCGCGAGCTGCAGAAGATCGGCGAGCCGCTCTACCTGGCCCAGCCGCCCACCGGCTACAGCGACCGCTCCGACGCCTGGACGAACAGCGGCGCGCTGATGGCCCGCCTCAACTTCGCCGTCGCCCTCGCCTCGAACAAGATGCCCGGCGTCCGCGTCGACTTCGTGCCGCCGCTCGACCTCGACCTCTCCGCCACCACGCGCAAGGCGATCGCCGATAAAGACCCCGTCACCACGGCGGGCCTCATCCTCGGCTCGCCTGAGTTCCAGAGGCAATGACATGAACCGCCGCACTTTCCTCAAGTCCTCCGGCTTGGCGCTCGTCGCCGGCTCGCTCCTGCCGAACGTCTTCGTGCGCATGGCCCAGGCCGGCACCGCGCGCGGCAAACGCGTGCTCGTGGCCATCTTCCAGCGCGGCGCCGTCGACGGGCTGAACGTCGTCGTCCCGCACGGCGAGCAGGCCTACTACGCGGCGCGCCCGACGCTGGCCATCGCCCGCGAGCAGCTCCTCGATCTCGACGGTTTCTTCGGTATGCACCCGTCGCTCGCGCCGCTGCTCCCGCACTTCGAGAACAAGGACCTCGGCTTCGTGCACGCCGCCGGCAGCCCGGATGCGACGCGCTCGCACTTTGACGCGCAGGACTTCATGGAGTCGGGCACGCCTGGCATCAAGTCGACCCAGGACGGCTTCCTGGCCCGCGCCCTCGGCCCCGATCGTTCCAGGCCGCTGGCCGCCGTCGCGCTGTCGCAGTCGATGCCGCGCATCCTGACCGGCGCGCCCGGCGCCGTGGCCATGTCGGACGTCGCGCGCTTCGGCGTCCGCGGCGACTCCGCGCCGGTGTTCGAGGCGCTCTACGGCGATGCCTTTCAGGCGGCGAAGATCCTGAAGAGCGCCGACCCGGCGAAGCTCCAGCCGGCGAACGGCGCGCAGTATCCGCGCGGCCCGCTGGGCGACTCGCTGCGCCAGATCGCGCAGCTCATCCGCTCCGACGTCGGGCTGGAGATCGCCTTCACCGACGTCGGCGGCTGGGATACGCACGCCGGCGAGGCAAACGCGCTGACGAACAACCTGAAGGCGTTCGCCGAGGCGATCGCCGCGTTCGCGCAGGACCTCGGCTCGCGGATGAGCGACGTAGTGCTGGTCACCATGTCCGAGTTCGGCCGCACGGTGCGCGAGAACGGCAACCGCGGCACCGATCACGGTCACGCGAACGTGATGATGCTGATGGGGGCGGGCGTGAAGGGCGGGCGGGTGCACGGGCGGTGGCCGGGCCTCACGAACCTGTACGAAGGCCGCGACCTCGTCGTGACCACCGACTTTCGCGACGTCTTCGCCGAGGTGCTGACCAAGCACCTCGGCGTGGCATCGCTGGCGCCGGTGTTCCCCGGTTACGCGGTGAAGACGGCGGGGATCATGTAGGCCCGGCTCTCCAGCCGGCGGCGTGCCGTTCCCCTCACCCC
>DATEOX010000503.1:0-6311 GCA_035273585.1 Thermoanaerobaculia bacterium | reverse complement strand
CCCCACCGCGCCTACCAGTACATGCGCGACCTCGTGCAGCAGTGCATCGACGAGAAGCGTTTCCGGCGCATGAACGCCGACACCGCCAGCCAGGCCCTCTGGGCCGCCGTGCACGGCATCACCTGCCTCCTCATCGTCCGCCCGACGTTTCCCTGGAAGGACCGCGAGGCCGTCATCCGCCGCGTGATCGACAGCGCGGTGGACGGGCTGGCGCGGTAGTGGCCGGACGGCACTGATGCTATTGATGAGGAGGCGCCGCGAAGCCTCTGGCCCCGAGCGCAGCGGGCCGTGCCCGCCCGGCGGAGGAGGTGGGATTCGAACCCACGGTACGGTTGCCCGTACGGCGGTTTTCAAGACCGCTGCCTTAAACCACTCGACCACTCCTCCGGAGCGAACGCGGAACGATGAGAGATGAACTATGAACAGGAAACGTTCATCGTTCGCCCAACAGCCTGTCACGGCAAAAGATTCACGTCCAGTCCGGGACGGCACCGACGCCGTTTGAATGCGAGATCGTCGAAAAGCCTATGGCCTCCAGCGCACCGGGCCGTGCGCGGTCACGGCAAAAGATTCACGTCCAGTCCGGACGGCACCGATACAGTTTGAATGCGAAATCGCAGAAAAGCCTATGGCCTCCAGCGCACCGGGCCGTGCCCGGACCGTGGCCGGTTACGGCAAAAGATTCACGTCCAGCGTGATCTTCAGCCTCAGCCTTCGATGCCGCCGCAGCTCCTCGGCCGAGAGGTTCAGCGGGATGCTGACCTCCTTCACCAGGCCGTCCGTGGAGCGGCGTTCTTCGCGCGGGGGGGCGGCGACCGCGGAGGGGGCGGCGTCGAGTGACGGCAGCGAGTCGAGGATGCCGGGCGGGAGGGGGATCTCGATTGAGGCCAGCGGCACCTCCATGGGTGGCGGGACCGAGCCCGGGCCGGGGGTGCTGAAGTAGTCCGAGACGTCGTTGAACGGGTTCACCAGCTCCGTCTCCACCAGCGGGATGCTCTCGTCGGCTGGCGCATCGTCCACCACGAATCCCGAGCCGGCGGGGGGGGCGGGTGCCGCAGCGGCGTCGTCGTCCCAGAGCGAGTCGGCCGGCGCGGCCTCGGAGGAGCGGGCGTTGAGGATCTGCAGCTCCCGCTCGATCGGCTCCGTCCCTTCCAGGCCGTACTTGCGGATGAGGTGCGCCAGCACGAGCTGCGTGATCCCCTTCAGCGTCTCCTCCACGCCGATGCCGGTCGTGGCCACCGACTCGAACGTCGGGACGTGCAGCTTGTTCACCTCCGCGTCCATGGCCGCGGTGGACATCGCGTTCGGCAGGTCGCGCTTGTTGTACTGGATCACCATCGGGATCTCGCGCAGCCGGATGCCCTGCCGCTTGAGGTTGTCCTCCAGGTTCTGCATCGACTCCAGGTTCGCGTCGAGGGCGAAGTCCTGCGAGTCGGCCACGAACACGATCCCGTCCGCGCCTTTGAGCACGAGCTGCCGCGTCGAGTTGTAGTAGACCTGTCCCGGCACGGTGTAGAGCTGCAGCTTCGTGCGCATGCCCCGGATCTTGCCCAGGTCGAGGGGGAGGAAGTCGAAGAAGAGCGTGCGGTCCGTCTTCGTGGCCAGCGAGAGCATCTTGCTCTTGTTGTTCGACGGCAGCGAGTCGTAGACGAACTGCAGGTTCGTCGTCTTGCCGCACAGACCGGGTCCGTAATAGACGATCTTGGCGGTGATCTCTTTCGTCGCGTAATTGAAGAGGACCATGGGTTGATTCCGGTGCCGCCGAGGATATCATCCACCGCCGCGGAGGTGGAGATGCCCCTGATGCGGCACGCGTTTGCAGCACTCCTGATCCTTTCGGCGTTGGCGGCCCGCGGCGATGCGCCGGGCGTCTACGCCATCACCGGCGGCACCGTGCACACGGCGGCCGGCGCGGACATCGCGAACGGCGTGGTCATCGTGCGGGACGGCCTGATCGAGGCGGTCGGCGCCGGCCTGGCCATTCCCGCCGATGCGGCCACGATCGACGCCGCCGGCATGCACGTCTATCCCGGCCTCATCGACGCCCAGACCTCCCTCGGCTTCACCAGCGCGAAGCCGGCGCAGCGGCGGCGGGGGGGCGGGGCGCGCAGCGCGGCGCAGGAAGGGCCGGCCGTCCCCGAGACGTCGCCCTCCTTCCTGGCCATCAACAACGTCAAGCTCTCCGATGACGACCTCGACGCCGCCCGCTCGGCGGGCATCACCACCATCCTCACCGTCCCGACGACCGGCATCTTCAACGGCCAGTCGGTGATCCTCAACCTGGGCAGCGGCAGCGCGGAGTCGCGCGTGGTGAAGCAGCCGGCCACGATGCAGGTCTCCTTCAACACCCGCTCGACGTGGGTCTATCCCGACTCGCTGATGGGCGTGATGGCCTACATCCGCCAGACGCTCCTCGATGCGCAGCAGTACGCTGCCGCGCGCGCCGTGTACGACCGCTCGCCGGCAGGCAACAAGCGCCCCGAGGAGAACCTCTCCTCGCAGGCGCTGGGGCCGGTGCTGCTGCGCGAGCTGCCGGTGGTCTTCGTGGCCAACGACGAGCTGATGATGCGGCGCGCGCTGGCCATCGCGAAGGAGATGAACCTGCGCCTGATCCTCGCCGGCGCGCGGCAGGCTTACAAGATGCCGGACGAGCTGAAGCAGCTCGGCGTCCCGCTGCTCGTCTCCGTGAACTGGCCGAAGCCGCCGGCGGACAAAGACGACCGGGAGGAGCAGCCGCTGCGCGTCATTCGCGATCGCCAGCTCGCGCCGACCACACCGGCGGCGCTGGTGAAGAGCGGTGCGGCGTTCGCGCTCGTCAGCGGCGGCGCAAAGTCGGCCGACTTCGCGGGGGGCATCCGCAAGGCCATGGACAACGGCCTGACTGCGGACGACGCGCTGCGCGCAACGACCATCTGGCCGGCGCGCATCCTCGGCGTCGACCGGCAGCTCGGCTCGCTCGAGCGGGGCAAGATCGCGAACGTCGTCGTCACCGACAAACCGATCTTCGCCAAAGAGCGGCAGGTCAAGCGGCTGCTCATCGACGGCCGCGAGGTGCGCGTCACCCCCGCCGCGGAGAAGAAGAAAGCCGGCGCCGCCTCGGCCATCGACGGGACGTGGAGCCTCAGCGTGCGCAGCGCGCAGGGCGACGTGGCCATCACCGCCACGCTGCACGGCGAGAACGGCACCGTGACCGGCACCTACAGCGGCGATCGCGGGTCGGGCGAGATCCGGAACGGCTCGCTGGATGGCACCACGATCGAGTTCACCATCACCGCCACCGGCAGCAACCAGTCCGAGGCGGGCGACTGGGTGTTCCACGGCACGGTCAGCGGGACGTCCATGACCGGCACGGTCAGCACGAACCTCGGGTCGTTCCAGTTCACGGGGAGCAAAGCGAAATGATGATCAAACAGCGTGTCATCCTGAGCGCAGCGAAGGATCCGTACCTTCAGGCGCGGCGCATGATCGGTACGGATGCTTCGCCGTCGTTGCGGCTCAGCATGACACTCGGTGCGGTGCTGCTCGCCGTCGCCGCGACCGCTTCCGCCCAGGAAACCGTCACCGTCATCCGCAACGCTACCGTCCTCACCATCACCAAGGGGCGCATCGAGCACGGCTCCGTCGTGATCCGCGGCGCGAAGATCGCGGCGGTCGGGCCCGACGCGCAGGTCAGCGTGCCGGCCGGCGCGCGCGTGATCGACGCGGCGGGCAAGTTCGTCATGCCGGGCATCGTCGACACCCACTCGCACACCGGTGTCGACGGCAGCGTGAACGAGCTGTCGCTGCCGAACACCGGCATGGTGCGTATCGGCGACGTCATCACGAATGAGGACATCTCCGCCTACCGCCAGCTCGCCGGCGGCACGACCACCGCGCTCGTGCTGCACGGCTCGGCGAATGCCATCGGCGGCCAGAGCCAGATCGTGAAGTGGAAGTGGGGCCATCCGGCCTCCGAGTGGCTGGTCGCCGATGCCCCGCGCACGATCAAGTTCGCCCTCGGCGAGAACCCGAAGAGCGCGAACTTCAAGCCGCCCGCGGGCATCGACCCGCAATACCCGGCCACGCGCATGGGCGTGGAGGAAGTCATCCGCAAGTCGTTCCTCGACGCGAAGGACTACATGGCGCGCTGGGACGACTACGAGGCGCGCCGCAAGCGCGGCGAGACGCCCATCCCGCCCCGCCGCGACCTGCTCATGGAGACCATGGCCGACATCCTACGCGGCAAGATCGACGTCCACTCCCACTGCTACCGCGCCGACGAGATCCTGATGCTGCTCAACCTCGGCGACGAGCTGGGGTTCAAAGTGCGCGAGCTCCAGCACGTGCTGGAAGGCTACAAGGTGGCAAAGGAGATCGCCGCGCACGGCACCGGCAGCGGGACGTTCATCGACTGGTGGGGCTTCAAGGCCGAGGCGTATGACGCGATCCCGTACAACGTCGCGCTGATGGTACGCAACGGCGTGCTCACCTCCGTCAACTCCGATGACGACGACCTCGCCCGGCGCCTCAATCAGGACGCGGCGAAGGCGATGAAGTACGGCGGCCTCTCCGAAGACGAGGCGCTGATGCTCTGCACCATCAACCCGGCGAAGCAGTTGCGGCTCGACCACCGCATCGGCTCGATCGAGGTCGGGAAGGATGCGGACCTGGTGATCTGGACCGGCAACCCGCTCTCCAGCTACTCGCGCGTCGAGACGACCTTCGTCGAGGGAGAGGCCGTCTTCGACCGGCAGCATGACCTGCAGCAGCGCGAGGAGCGGGCGAAGGAGAAGCGCGAGCGGCTGGCGAAGGAAGCGAAGGACCCGAAGGAGAAGGACAGTGAATAAGGTCTTGGCCACCGCCGCCCTGCTCCTCATCGCGACCGGCGCCGTTGCGCAGTCGACGATCCCGAACAACCCCGGCAAAAGGGGGACGTACGCCATCCGCAACGCGGCGATCTATCCGGTCACCGCCGCTCCGATCCCGAACGGGACCATCGTCTTCAGCAACGGCGTGATCACGGCGGTCGGCGCGAACGTCGCGGTTCCCGCCGAGGCGACGGTCATCGACGGCACCGGGCTCTCGGTCTATCCGGGGCTGATCGACAGCGGCACGAGCATCGGGTTGACGGAGATCAGCTCCGTGGCCGGCACCGTCGACACGACGGAGCTGGGCGATCTGAACCCGAACGCGCGCGCCGAGGTGGCCATCAATCCGCACAGCAACCTCATTCCGGTCACGCGGGCGAACGGCATCACGACCGTGCTCAGCGTGCCCGAGGGCGGGCTCGTCTCCGGCCAGAGCGCGATGATCAACCTCGCCGGCTGGACGCCGAAGGAGATGGTGCTCAAGTCGCCCGCCGCGCTGCACATCCGTTTCCCGCGGCTGCGCAGCGGCTCGTTCGACGAGCAGCCGCAGGACGAGGAGGCGGAGAAAGAGGAGCAGAAGACCTACACGCGCAACATCGACAAACTGCGCGACCTCTTCCGCGACGCGAACGCCTACGCCAAGGCGCGCGGCGCGAATCCGCGCACCGAGCGGGACGTGATGCTCGAGGCGATGGTGCCGGTGGTGGAAGGCCGCGTGCCGGTGATCATCCATGCGAACCGCGCCAAGGACATCGAGGCGGCCATCAAGTTCGCCGACGAGCAGAAGATCAGGATGATCCTGGCCGAAGGGCAGGATGTCGGGCGCGTGCTGCCGCAACTCAGGCAGCACGACATCCCGGTGATCCTCGGCGGCATCCTCAAGCTCCCGCCGCGCGAGGACGACCCGTACGACCTCCTCTACACGAACGCCAAGACGCTGTACGACGCCGGCATCCGCTTCTCCATCCAGTCGCAGGAGGACCACAACGCGCGCAACCTGCCGTACCACGCCGCGATGTGCGCCGCGTTCGGCCTGCCGAAGGACGTCGCGCTGAAGGCGGTGACGATCTTCCCGGCCCAGATCTTCGGCGTGGCGGACAAGGTCGGCTCGCTGGAGCCGGGCAAGGTGGCGAACATCATCGTCACGGACGGCGATCCGCTGGAGATCGTGACCAACGTGCGGCGGCTGTTCATCAACGGCGAGGACATCACGCTCGATACGCGGCAGAAGCAGCTTTACGAGAAGTTCCGGCAAAGACCGTAGTGCCGTGTCATCCTGAGCCCCGCAGAGGGCGAAGGATCCGTACCGATCTTGCGCCCGCCTGAAGGTACGGATCCTTCGCCCTCTGCGCGGCTCAGGATGACACCTGCGCTACAATCCCGCGCCGTAGCTCTTTTACAACCCACTTCGAAAGGTGCAACGGAAGCCGGTGTGATGCCGGCGCGGCCCCCGCCACTGTAACC
>DATEOX010000502.1:0-17981 GCA_035273585.1 Thermoanaerobaculia bacterium | reverse complement strand
GAGTCGCTGACGAACGTGCGCAAGCACGCGCGGGCCACGACGGCAAAGGTGGAGCTCCGCCGGCACGACGGGAGGGTGCTGCTCACCGTGAGCGACGACGGCGTCGGCTTCGCGCAGACCGCGCGCAGCCGGAGCGCCTTCCCCCGCTTCGGCTTGTCCACGATGCGCGAGCGGGCGGAATCGGTCGGCGGGACGTTCGCCGTGGAGAGCACGCCGGGCAGCGGGACGTCGGTGCGCGTGGAGCTGCCGCTGACCGCTCCCGGAGATACACTTTCCTCCTGATGCGCATCCTCATCGCCGACGACCATCCTCTCTTTCGCGACGGCCTGCGCAGCCTGCTGCAGTCGCAGGGACACGAGGTGGTGGGGGAGGCCCGCGACGGGAAACAGGCCATCGACCTGGCCGTCAGCCTCCGACCCGACCTGGTGCTGATGGATGTCGCCATGCCGGAGCTGGACGGCGTCTCCGCCACCCGCGAGCTCACCGCCCGGCAGCCGGACATCAAGGTAGTGATCCTCACCGCCTCGGAGCAGAACGAGACGCTCTTCGACGCCATCAAGGCCGGCGCGCAGGGCTACCTGCTCAAGAACCTGGAGGCCGAGGAGCTCTTCGCCCTCCTCGATCGGGCCAGCCGGGGAGAGCCGGCCCTCACTCCTCATCTCGCCCGAAAGCTCCTGCAGGAGTTCGCCCGCCCGGCCGCCCCCGTGCCCGCCGGCAGCAGCGAGCCCGGCCCCGATGCCCTGACCGATCGCGAGCGCGAGGTGCTGGAGCTGATGGTGGAAGGGGTGACTTCGAACCGCAAGCTGGCCAAAGGCCTCGGCCTGAGCGAGAACACGGTCAAGTTCCACGTCCGCAACATCCTCGACAAGCTCCGCCTCCACAGCCGCGCCCAGGCGGTCGGCTTCGCCCTGCGGCACGGGATCGTCGACCGGGAGGGGTAAGTCAGACCCGCCCGGCCCGGACGAACAAGGGCCATCGCAGCTCCCGCCTCTGGTCCGCGTCGCCCCACGCGGCGGCGAGCTCGCCGAAGATTTCGTCGACGGCGCGTTTCCCATGCTGCTGGAGGTATCGCTGCGAGGCGGACCAGGTGTCGAGCAGCGCCATCAGGTCGTGAAGGCTCCATGTCCCGGTCATCAGGAGCGGAGGCGCGGCGATCTCGTCGAACGGAAACGGAAGCGTGGCATACCGGTCGTGAACGTACCGGATCCGTTCGGGCCAGAATCCCGCGAGCACTTCGTCGTGGAAGCGATGCATGACCGGCCCAACCGCGTCGGCGATGTCGCGCGGCCCGTACGAGAACAGCGCGACGACGGCACCGCTCCTGGCCACGCGCCGCACCTCGGCGTAGAAACTCTCCAGCTCGAACCAGTGCGCCGCCGCCCCGGCCGTGACGAGATCGACCGAGCCGTCCGGCAGCGAGACGCCTCCCGCATGCTCGTTGCGGTATGTGACCCGCTCATGCGCCACCGCCCGCGCGAGCTGATCGCCGCTCGCATCCGTCGCCACCACGCGCACAAAGTGCTCCGCGAGCCCGACCGCCACCTGACCGTTGCCCGTCCCCACATCCCACGCCAGCACCCGACCCGGAGCTACCGACGCCAGCCAATCGAAGAGCTGCGCCGGGTACCGAGGCCGATGCCGCGCATACGCCTGCGCATGGCCGGAGTAGTGGTCCTCGTAGGTGGTCACGGGCGGGAGGGTACCACCGCCACCGCACTCGTGAATCCGGCCGCGGCACGCTCATCTGCGCCGCGAGCCGCAGCGCGCCTGTTCAGGTGCAGCCATCGGTCTCGGTGCTCGCCAGGCGTCGCGTCTAGGCTGAGCGGGTAACAGGGATCAACGCGGGCCGTACACCTCTGAAGCGAACGCGCAGGGGCGAAACGCGACGACCTTGTGAGCAGTCGCGTGAGCAGTTCGCGGCGACACTACGCCAACTGCGGAGGGTAAGTGTATGAACGTGAATCGACTTGTGGTTGGTAGCCCAAAGTATCGTTACTTGGAAACTTGTTTCCGGATGGCTGGCGGACCTCGATGCGCTCCGGAGAGCGGCCTGAAGGCGAGATCGAGGGCAAGAACCGCGCCGCTCCGTTGTCCTCTGACCTCTCTCCCTTCCAGGATTCGAAAGGTCGGGTGAATCAGCCGATCTTTGACCCTTGGGGAGGGACGGGACTCCGATCAGCGGAAGCCGAGGAGGGGAGCGATGGACTATTCCGCTTTCCTGCTTTTTGCGGGATTTTGCGTGCAGGGCCTAGGTTTGGCGCGTGACGTGGTACCGAGCCAACCATTCCGGACGGAACGGTCTGCGGACGTGTTCGGAAAGTCGTAACGAGGTGCCGGCCGCTCAGCGCCTCGGGGAAGAGCAGGTATCCCGCTCGTTTCCTCGCCAATCGCCCTAAGGACCGAATTGGAATGGTCCGCGGGTACGGCCTAGATCCCGGGGCCGCCGCGGTTGCCTCGCTCGTCCAAAACCTCAAGCGCGATCTCGGCCGTCGCGGCCGTGCGAAGGGCACCAGCAACACGGTGAAGCCCTCCGCACCCGTCGTTCCGTCCGCTCCGATCACGGGGCATCCGGCGTAGGCCGCCGCGCCGCGCGCGAAGCGCGGCTTACGGCAGCCTTCCCGGTCCAAGGAAAAACGACGATGAAAACGTTACACCTCGTGTGCGGAGTCATTCCGCCGCACATCCTCTCCCATGTCGCCGAACACCCTGACGATGCGGGGCGCGCCGACGCACTCTCGACGCTGGAGCAGATGCGCGAGCTGGCTACGGCTCGCGCGCGAATGACGCTCCGACCGAGGGTGCGGTCGCTCCGCAGCCGACGCAGAAGAAGCGCCGCAACGTCTACGACGCACACCACTCGCAGAAGCTGCCCGGCAAGCTCGTGATGAGCGAGCACAAGCCGCGCAGCGCGGACGCGGAAGTGGCCGAGGCGTACGACGGCGCCGGCATCACGTTCGACTTCTACGCGCTGGTGTTCGGGAGGCAGTCGATCGACAACCGAGGAATGCGCATCGACTCGACCGTGCACTATGGCAGCCGGTTCGATAACGCTCTGGAACGGGCGCGAGATCGTCTACGGCGACGGTGACGGCCGCATCTTCAAGCGCTTCACCGGCTCTCTCGACGTGATCGGGCACGAGCTGACGCACGGTGTGACGCAGTACACCGCGGCTCTCCGCTACTCCGGGCCGGAAGGACAAGCTGGACCTGTTCCTGCCGGATTGGGTGTTCCAGAAAATCGAAGCCGCGGGGATCAAGCTGCAGTCGTGAAGTGCGTCACCTTGCACCGCCTGCGGAGCCCGCGGCGGTGCAAGGTCGCGCCGCCGACCGGTCGCGACGCTTGGTTAGACGTGGTCGGAGCTGCAAGCGTAGCCGGGCCGTTACGTTGCGGGCGTGCGGGGTAGGGGAAATCCGCTGATCGCGACCCTCCCATAGATAGTGATCAGCATCGGTATCGCATGGGCCGTCGACGTTCATCCGCAGGGCCTCTGGTCCGCGCTTCACTCGACCTGCTGCGCGTCTCGTGGGCCGGCGGCCGACAGGCAGGTAGAAGTAGCCCTCGCCGTGGATTTTGTACTTCCGTACGAGGTTCACCATGCTCGTGCACGTACGCTGGCCCGCTCTCAGCGAGCGGAGTTCGATGCGGACGCCTGTGCGCTCGGCGACGCGGCCGAACGCGTGAATTTCCTCACATTCGCGGGAGGGGTCCATCAGGTCGATTCTCCTACGGCGGGGTAGGGAAGTCCCCGCTGCCGTCACTCCTACGTGAGAGAATCCGCGTGGGGGAACGTGATCGAGAATGACTTCGGCCGCAAAAACGTCGAGCGACGCGCCTGGGACGACCTCGTTCGCGTTCCCGCAGTTGTTGAACGTTCAGATGCACGCGTTCTCTCTGTATCGCCGCGTCCCTGATGCAAGCGTCGCGATTGCGGACGGCGTGAGCTGTTTGGTTGGCGCAAACGGGCTCGGGAAGTCGACCTTCATCGCCGTCGTGAACTTCGGCCTGACAGGCAGAGTCGCGCAACCAGATCGGACCTTCAAATCACCCGAAGAGTACTACCGCGAGACGCAGTCATTCACGCGTGAGTACTTCGGCGGCCGCATCGATGAGGAGGACCGGCCAAGCGCTGAAGTCACCATCGATTTCAGAGTTGGGACGACGACGTTTTCGGTCACGCGCGGCTTCTTTGACCTTAGTGAACTCCGTGCGCTCCGTGTCATGGATGATCAGCGCGTCGTTTACGAGGGCACATCCGACAACACGGCAGGTGCGGAGCTCCACCGCCACTACGAGACGGAGTTGTGTGACCGAGCCGGTTTCGAAAACTTCTCACAATTTGTGTTCCTCCAGCTCTTCGTGCTGACGTTCGACGAGCGCCGTCACCTCGCTTTCTGGGACGCTCGGACTCTCCAGCACATGCTCTTTCTCGCATTTCGCGTCGGCACAGATACGGCGAGCCGCGCGGAGACTCTTGCGCGGACGTTTGACCGACAAGATTCACTGACGCGAAATTATCAATGGCAGGCGACCGAGACGCGCAAGAAGCTGCGTGATCTCGACAGAGCGACGTCTGACGCCGAAGCTGCAGAAGATGAGATAGGGCAGCAGCACCGGGCGCTGCTTGAGCAGCAACAGGAAATCCTCAGGGCTTTAGATACCAAACGCGCGGAACTTGCCGACCACCGCGTTCAGGTTGCCGAAGCGACGACCCGCTACATCACACTCCAAGATGAGTACGACCGACTTTTTCACGCTAGATCGAAACAAGTCGAGCCTCTACGCCATCACCCAATCGTCGTAACGACGATCAACGAGCATCGTTGTGCCGTGTGCGGTACTGCGGACGCGTCAAAACTCGCGGCTATCGAGAAAGCAGTGAGTGACAGGCAATGCCCGCTGTGCAAGACGCAGTTGCCAACCGCCGGCAAGCGGGACCCGAAAACGGTGGAGGCTTTGCAGCGCGTCGATCGCGAACTCGCCGCGACGCGTTCAAGAATGACGAACACGACGCTTGCGGTTCGCCGCGTCGAAGATGAGGTGCGTGAGGCTGAAAGCAGGTACGCGGCAATGACCGATCAGCTAACCGCCTTCGAACGCGATAATGAAATTGCATCGCGTCCGACAGGCTCCGATGTCGGTTCAATTCGTGCCATGTATACCAATCAGATCGACCGGCTCCTCGAACAGAAGCAAGCGGCGCGTGACAAGCGCGATCGTGCGAAAGAGGAGCTGTCCAAGCTGCAGCACGCAGTCAGGAAGAAATACGAGCAGGTTGAAGAAGAATTTGTCCCATTGTTCCGTGACCTAGCGTTCTCTTTCCTGGGTCTCAACCTTGACATAAAGTTCAGCGTCCGATCGGCCGAGATATCCTTGGCGCTCGTCGTCGAACGGAAGCATCGCGTGGAGCCTCATCAGCTCTCGGAAAGCCAAAGGTTCTTCGTCGATATCGCACTACGCATGGCACTCGCGCGGTTCATGGTTGGCGGTGAAACCGGCGCGCTCATGATGATCGATACGCCCGAGGGGTCTCTCGACGCAGCATACGAGAGCCGCGCAGGCGACATGTTTGCGAAGTTTGCCCGGGCGGGCAATCACGTGCTGATGACCGCAAACGTGAATACGTCACGCTTGTTGCTGCGACTCGCGGAGCGATGCGGCCATAGGTTTATGACATTGATCCGAATGACGGAGTGGGCGTATCTCTCGGAAGTCCAAGAAGCTGAGGAGGACCAGTTCGAAGCGGCGTACGCAGCGATTGAAGCATGTCTTCTAAAGGGTGATGCTCAGAATGAATCCGGCCGCCACGTTTGACGTCCTCGCTATCCACAACCACCTGCGCAGATCGCTGGGATCGATTTCACGTGCAGAGTTACACCTGTTCGCATATCTCGCATGCTTACTCTCTTTGTACGACCGGGCACCTGCTTCGGAGTGGAGGTACTCCTTCGTCGCAACCGAGTTCGGAACGCCGTTCAGTTCCGAATTGGAGGCGGCCTTCGGTGACGCCATCCTGACGGGCACCGTAGCTCCAGAGGGTGACGAGGACTTAACCGCGTTGACATCGTACGGCGATGAAGAGTTCCGCGACCTATCGACGCTGCTCACGACGAAAGCGCGTGATCGGTTTATCGAGGCTGCATGCGCGACTGCACTCGTCGTGCCGCTCGCGGTCGCCCGCAGTGCCATTAACAACGACCGACGGATAAAAGCGTCTGAATCGCTGCAGAGTAGTCGCGCTCTGCTCACTGAAGACTGGTTTGAGGACGTCCACGCGCAGTTCGACGTGCTGCGGGCGGCAGTCGGCGACGCCTCCATCGACCTTCTTGCGCCAGCGGTGGTATGGCTACGGTATTTCGGCGAGAGTGACGTCGCATGACCGGCGACATCGACTATGAAGTCGTTGCTCGGCTAGCCGAGGCGGCATCCGAAGTGCTGGTCGTGAGGGCGTTCGGCGCTGCCGGCGGTGAGTCTCTGCGGCTCGTTGTTGAGTCAGTGCGCCGGCTTTATCACTCGTTCGATCCGTCGTACTGCAGCGGAAGCCTCGTCGTTTTCAACGTCGTTGACCCGCATCAGCGGATCGCGCGTGACACTGTAGATATTTCGGACGCAAGTCTTCAGCGCGACCTCCGCGGCGGCGCGATCATCGAAGTTAGCCATGACGGCTCGATGCGGCGTCTCACGAACGTAGCTGTAACCGCCGAGGAGTTGTCGGCCACCGCCGTCGTCTACGAGTTCAACGCCGGTGAGGAGCGCTTCTACGCAAACTATTCCAACCGTACCGTTCAGAAGGTGGTGCAGGGTAGCGAGTCCTCTTTCGCGATGCCGGCATTTTTGAATGTGAAGGACGCTCTGCAGGTCTACGCAGAAAAGTTTGTAAGACGTGGCCAATGTCGGATTCTGACGCCGGAGGCGTGGTATGACGAGCGGCGCTGGTGGCTCCGCGCGAAGCCGGAGAAAACGATGCGGCGCTCGCTTGAGCAGTTTTTGCGCGCGCGGCTTCGCGCGCAAGTGATGCCGGAGCAGAACGTCGACGAGTCTCACCCGGTCGATATTCGGGTCGCTTTCGACCTGCCGCGTCGCCTCGCGCTCATCGAAATCAAATGGATGGGCCAATCACGGCAATCAGATGGAGCTATGGCCACGCCGTATTTTGAGAGCAGAGCGCGCGACGGTGCTGAGCAACTGGCCAACTATATGGACTCGCAGCGCACGTTTACGCCAGACGTTGCGCTGCGCGGCTACCTCGTTGTGATCGACGCTCGGCGACGTGGCGTCCAAGACGATACGGCCACGCTGTCGCACGAAGATGGGTTTCATTTCGCCGAAGCAGATATCACCTTCGACCCTGAGTATCACAAGACTCGGTATGACTTCGAAGCACCGGTTCGGATGTTCGTTGAGCCAGTCTGCGACTGACTATGACTGTTGCGAAACAGATTGAATCTTCGTCGCCGAGCGTCAGCGCATTGGATGCGGGTTTGTTACCACGCCATCGCTGGTATTTCTTCAAAGAAGCGTTCTCGCCTGAAGTGGTTCGGCACGCGATTACGAGTACCGGCTGCGGTCCAGGCGCTCTCATCGTTGATCCGTTCAGCGGTAGCGGAACGACGGCACTAGAGGCGGTTAGTAACGGTTTCTTCGCGCGAGGGTCGGAGGTCAACCCGTTTCTCGCTTTCGTCGCGCGAACGAAGCTCACAAACCCATCGCCTCGCGCGTTAGAAGCCTCCGCGGGTGATATCGGACGCGGCGCGCGGTTGGGCCGGAAATCGCGTCTCGAGGGATTTTCGACGTTTACGCGTACAGCTTCGTCCGACAAGTGGCTATTCAACCAAGCTGTGATTCGTGCATTCGCAGGCGCGTGGCAACAGGCGGCAGCGGTCCCGACGCAGAGTCGGAGTGCGGTGCGACTAGCGCTTCTCGGTGCCGTGATGGACACGTGTAATGCGACGCGTGACGGCAAGTGTCTCCGTTACCGGCCCGATTGGAAGCAACGCTCGTTCGGTGTCGCTGATTTTTGCGACGCGTTTGAGAAACGGATCGGCGGCATCGCGGAAGACGTGGTTACGGCGCCGATCTCGCCGGGGCTTGGGACGATCCGTCTGGGCGATTCACGATTCGGCGGTGCCGCTGGCGGCAAGCGATTCAATCTCTGTGTGATGTCGCCGCCGTACCTCAACTCCTTCGACTATACAGATGTCTACCGGCCCGAACTGTTCCTCGGCGATTTCGTCGCCGATATGAACGACCTTCGGCGGCTGAGACTGAGCAGCGTTCGTTCGCATGTGCAGATCAAGTGGTCCGATCCCGTCACCGATCAATTCGGGTCGCATTTTGATCTTGCGTACAAAGAGATTACCGCGCGAGCGAAGAAGCTGTGGAATCGCCGCATACCAGCGATGCTGAAGGCCTATTTCGAGGACATGGGCCGCGTTCTCCGTTCGCTCCGGCGAGAGGCTCAGGAATCAGCCTCGCTTTGGATTGTCGTATCGACCTCGGCATACGCAGGTGTCGAAGTGCCCGTCGATCTGATCCTTGCCGATGTAGCGTGTCAAGCCGGCTGGTCGCTTAACGAAGTGCGAACTCTCCGGCACCTACGAAGGCTTCCCGTTCAGCAGTGGGATGAACTCGTTCAGGCGGCCCAGAAAAAGATCCATAGCAATGAACGCACGCACGACGGCCCGCACCTCCGCGAAAGTCTAGTTGTCCTTGACGCGCGGCCGAGAAGGTGAGCGGCTAGATAGGCAGGTCGCGCGCAAACGCCGAATGCGACGCGCGATCGGATTCAGCATCTCCGCGAGCAGTTCCGCGTCGATTTTTGACATGCCCAGCAGCGCCGCGGACTGCCCGGAACCACGCCGCCACATGTGAATGCGACGTGCGATCGAATTCACCATCTCCACGAGCGAATCCAGTCAGTCACCGAGCATCGCCGAACGTGTCAAACCGCGGTGCATCTGCTCGATGCGATGCACGAAATGCCCACGCGAGCTACGGGTGTGCGTCGCAGAAACGGCAGCGCGTGATCGGCGCGCGTGCGTCCGTTTCAAACCACGCGTGATCTGCTCGGGAACGTGCCGAATGCGACGCGCGATCGCGTCTATGCCGCGCTGTTCCTGCGTGCGTACTCGCTCGGCGGGGGCACGTTTACGGGCATCGAGGCGGTATCGAATGGCCTGCAGATCATGCGCGAGCCGCGTGAGCAAACGGGCAAGCGAACGATGCTCTACATGGCCGTCTCGCTCGCCGTGACTGCCTCGGGCATCCTCCTCGCTTACCTCCTCCTACGCACGCAAGCGATGCCGGGCAAGACGACGAACCTGGGCGTGAACATCATCGGGCGGCTGGAGCGCGCCAACATCGCACCCGGTCTCGTCACTCTTTTGAAGCTGAGCCTTGCGCTGGGCGTTCCCGCGCCGGAACTGCTTGGCCCTTTCACGCCCGACATCGTCGCCGCGATGAGACTGGGAGCGGTTGGCGCGGTGGGGGATCGTTCCCGCCGCACGTCGGCATCCAAGTCCTGAATCTACACCGCGACGCACGGGCCGCGAGCGTCGAGCGTTCGTTTCGACTCGCTGACCTCGTGCGGCGGATGCACTCTCGTTCTTGAATGAGGGATTCTGGCTGGGCGGATGTCGTGCGAGCGAACCTTCGTCAATCCCGCTGTTCGCCGCCGCTCGCCCCGCCTTAGATAGGTCGGCCGCTGAGTGACTGCGTCGCTTGAGGCGCTCCGCAGCGAACGTTCACACTGTGACTATCTGAGACAAAGAGTCGAACGCGAAGGGTGGCTCGTAAGAGCTTGTTGCGAAGGGGCTTTGGAGCCAACCTGATCCTATTTTCGACAGCCCAAGACACCCTCTGAATGTGACGGGATAGCTGGTTGGCACAGATCATCGCCGGCCGTAACGGCGCCGGCCTCATCCCTAAAGGTGCCGAGCCGGATGGTCGTATTCATGCACGACGTACGGGTGCAGCCAAGCGAGACCAGAGGCGCATGAGAAGCTGCCGACATCGTGTCGCAAGTACGTGCGGTGACCGCGAGGCGAAGATGAGCGCGGCGCCAGCGCGCCTGATAGGAACGGGTGCGGCCGGATTCCACGTAAACCCCATGCCAGGCCGCCGACCTCGGAGGTCATAGAGGAAATCCCCCATTCGGAGGTCATGAGAGAAACGCTGCACGACCGCATCGCGATTGGAGAGCAATTCGATTCTAGAGGCCGCAAATGGATCTTTTCGCCAGATGGTCTCGACAAGCGGTGCGATCAGGCGCTCCGGTCCGCGCGGCTCAAAAATCTGCACCATGAAGGCGGAGAGGCCCTCTGCCTGAATGACGACCACCGGCGGCGCATGGCTCACGAACAGCACCGTCAGGCATCCAGCGTCGTCCGCGTCCAACACCCACATGTTCCCGACATCGTCGGCCACTAGAGGAAGGGCGTGCTCAAAGCCCTCCAACTGGAACGGAAGCGTTCCGCGAAAGTCCACGACGCCGAATCCCGCCACGTCAATACCGGCCGTCGCCCGGAAGAGATCGCGAAGCGCGAGCGGCAACAGCGCATTCATCCGGCGCTCGACGCCAGTAACCTCATCGACCGTCATCCCTGCCAGAAGGTGCGCGGCAACACCGCGTTTGGCGGACGCCTCGATGTGGCGATGTAAGTCGTCAATATGCGGAATCACGCCAGTTGCCATCCCGACACACACCTCCTCCTATCGGATGAAGAGGTAGAAATAGGTGGGTCCGGTAGGATCGACGCTGCGAGGCAGAAGGCTTTGCCTCGTCTGTCAGAGAAGTCGCTGGAGATCGAGAGAGAGATTCGCAGGCCCCGCGACTGTGTGTTGTCAGATCCAAGTTCCCGCTCGGAGAGCTGCCAACCCTGACCAGACCCGGACGAGAATCTAACCGGCGTTGCAAGTACATTTCTACGGACATTTCGTCGGCTGCCGGAGAGCGGCAAAGTTCGTGGTAGGGATGGACCCCCGCTCCGTCACTCCGTAAAGATGGTGGTCCAACTCCGGAATGGGTCGAGCGAAGAGGGCGAGAGTGGCCGGCAGTCCGCGATGCGATCGACATTTGCGAATGTCTATGACCAGCATGCGTTGCTGCTGCGTCGTATCGCGACCGAGAAGTTCGGCGTGCCGGCTCCGGAGGCGGAGGCGCTCGTTCACGACATTTTCGTCACCTATTTCGCCGACCCGTCGCATGTGCGCGAGGTGCGCCCGTACCTGGTCGGCGCCATCTGCAATGCCTCGCGGCACTACTGGCGGAGCAAGTACTACGAGAAAGCTCTGTTCTCCTCGGATGAATCGGATGAGCCGGTCGATGCCTCGTGGGTCGACCAGGTGAGTGTCCGGTTGACGCTCGCCCGGGCTCTATCCCGTATCCGTCCCCAGTGCCGCGAGGCGCTCCGTCGCTACTACATCGACGGCGAAACGACAGATGACATTGCAGCCGTCATGGACACGACTCGAGGCTACGTCTTCAAGTTGCTTTCTTCCTGCCGGAAGGATGCGCTCCGGGCCTGTCTGTCCGTGACGAAGGAGTCAGCGGCGTGCAGCACGTAACGGCTGAACAGCTCATCGATTATGCCGTCGAGCCCGAGCGCGTAGTCGATAGGGGCGTCATCGAAGAACATCTGCGGCACTGTGCCGACTGCGCATCGCTGCTCGCCGATGTGCGGAACATCGATGCTGCTCTCGCGCACCCGGACCTTTGGAAGATGGCGGACGAGCTGGCGGATAGTGCCGAAGGCGGTTCGCCGGCCGAGGACTTTGCGACATGGATGGCCGCGGAGGATGTCGAGGCGGCGCAGCTCCTTGCGCCGATGCTCGCGGCACCGGGCGAATTCGTTTGGGCGAACGTCAGCGCGAATCCGCGCTTCCACACCGCCGGCGTGGCGCGGTTGCTATGCAAGACGGCGAAGAGCTTTTGTGAACGGAAGCCTCTGATCGCGCGAACTCTCGCCGAGCAGGCCATCCTGATCGCGGAATCGATCCGAGACGAGACCTATCCGGGCGGCACGGTCGATGAGCTGCGCGGTACGGCGTGGAAAGATCTGGCCAATGCGCTCCGGTTCCTCGGGAACTATCAGGAGGCGCTCGACGCGCTCGACCGGGCGGACCGGGCGTTTCGCCGGGTTCCGGCTTCCGTTCTGCACCAGGCGATCGTCCAGTTCGTACGGGCGACCGTGTTGATGAAAAGCGAGAGGCTCGACGAGGCGGAGCCGCTGGCGCGTTCGAGTGCGGCGACATTCGCCTCTCTTGGGCAATCGACGCGTTACATCGACGCGACCCTGCTGGTTGCCGCGGTACTCGCGAAGCGCGGTGAGCACAAGCGTGCGCGGCAGCTCAACCTGGAATTGCTCTCGCACGCCGAAGCGACGAATGACCCCATCCTCGAAGCTCGCGTTTCCAGCAACCTCGGATACATCGCGCTGATGAGCCGTGAGTTTGATGACGCAATGGTCAGGTACCAAAGAGCTTTTCTGCTGTATGGAGAGCTTGGCGCTACGAGTGAGCTGATTCGCGCGCGCTGGCTACTCGCTCTTGTCACGCTTGGCCGGGGCATGACAGAAGAAGGAGTGACACTTCTTCGACGCGCCCTGGACGACTTTCTTCGCGAGGGGATGCTGATGGCTGCAGCCATGGTCGCGCTCGATCTGGCGAAGCCGTTGCTGGCGATGGGCGGCGCGCGGCGGCGACGGGACGTCACGCGGATGTGCGCCAGGTTGACTCGCGAGTTTCGGGCGGCCGGCATGTTGAAGAGCGCGATGACGGCCATCGCGTATTTCCGAGAGGCACTTCGCGACCCCACCGCCACGCCGACGGCGATCGAAGTCACCCGCCAGCACGTGCGCCGCTTCCTCGAGCAGGCTGAGGACCAGCCGCACCTCCACTTTCACGCGCCTCGCTGAACCGGCGAGCTGCGACCCGACGAATTGTCGGTGATTTCGGTCAACTTTTCGCATCTCGCGGCACCCCACTCGACGAGGGCCCTCCAACGAACTTCGCCGACTCGAGACGTCGGCTCCGAGGAGGGTGTATGTCAAAGGTCAGTGGTCGTGTCCGTGGTGTGTTCGCCGCAATACTCATTTGTTCACTGTTGGTTACGCCAACCGCTCTCGCCGCCAGGACCGGAGAGTCGCCGTTCCGGAGACTCATACGAAAGCTGATTCCACGCGTCTTCGATGACCTGCTGAGCATCCCGCCGGGCGTTTTGCTTCCCGCGCCCTGAACTGGTTCGGTCCCTGACCCACCCGGAAGATTTCTCCGCCGATGGCCCGTCTGTCCGGGTGGGAAAACGTCCCGCCGCGTCTCTCCCTGTGCAAGAAGTAGCGGATTACGGTCGGACGTTCCGAGCAGCGGACGCCGAGCCGGCCGCCTTCTCGCGGAGAAATGACGACGAAGCAGAAGCGGAAGGGCGGTGATGCTCGCGGGCGCGTGCCGCGAACACCGGGCACGCAGCAACTGACGCGGGCGAATCGGCAGCGTCTGGAGCGAGCGGTCGAGATCTATCTTCAGGAGTGCGCCGAGCGGAAGACCGCCGCGCGCGTTTCCGAGCTTGCTGATTTCGTCGGCGTCGGAGCCCAACATCTCAATGTCGTCTTTCGCCGCGTGTTCGGAATGACTCCGGGCGAAATGTTGCGTGCGCGGCGTCTCGAACAAGCGGCGCAAATGCTCCGCGCGACCAAGCTGACCGTCAGCGACATCGCGGCGATGACCGGCTTCGGAACGGACCGCACATTCTTTCGAACATTTACGCGCGCTCACCACGTGACGCCGGATGAATACCGGCGCGAGGCGAGGAAATAACGGTGGAAATGTACACGCCGCTTTTCCTATCGTGGCTGTCGACTTACTTCCGTAACGACACATACGACAGCGAGGAGAGCTCAATGCGTCAAAACCCAGCGGACTCGAACCGGAGCGGAGGAACGCGGATGCGCTTTCGCTTTTTCCGCGCCCTGCAGTTGCTCGTCGCGGTACTCTCATCCGCCGTCGTGGCGTACGGGCAGTGCGACACGTCGCTTCAGGTGAGCGGCCCGACGAACGGCATCGTCACCGGGACGTGGCACGCGGACGGAGTCGGATGCACGAACCTGTGGCACCTTTGGGTCGAGACCGAAAATGGCGTGATTGTGGATGGGCCGATCAGGCCGACGGCTGATCACGGCACGTGCGGTGAGGGCAGCCCGGACGGCTGCAACGGCAGCACGTCGTGGAACGTCGGCTGCTGGCCTGAAGACAAGTACGTCGTCAAATACGACTCGACCTGCAACTACGCGACACAGGGCGGCTGCCAGTTGCGCAATCCCGGGCCAGCCATCAAGTCCGGACCATTCAGGGTCTCGCGGGCGCCCATCGAGCTTTCCCTGAGCGAGGATCGCTCGCAGCCGAATGCGGTCCGGATCACCTACTCGTTCGGACCGAGCTCCCACTCCACCAGCCTGACGGTGGATGGGCAGAGCGTCACTCTGCCGGCGGCCTGCCAACTGGACAGCGGCAGTTGCACCGTTCCGCTGCCGATCCCCTGCGGCACAGGCGACCATGACGTGGTGGCGGTCGCCAGCCGATGCTCCGGTGCGACGAACGAGACGCGAACGGAGCCACTCGTCTACCGCGCGGACGAATGCAAGGGAGTGCAGACGAGCTGCAGTTGCGGGGGAGGCGCCCCATCGATCTGCCGCGGCGAGCCGGTGAACGCCGGCTCGGGCGACGTCTCCGCCACCATACCGTTGTTCGACATCGCCGGCCCGCTGCCGCTGCGCTTCGACCTGACGTATCACAGCGCGTCGCGGCCGAACTACCTGAGCCTCATCACCCGCCCGTTGGAGATCGGCTGGACGCACTCGTTCAACCTGCAGCTCCACCCCATCGCCGCGAACGGCAAGCGCCTCATCCTGTACACCTCGACAGGCGACGCGCACTACTTCGACCAGGACGGCGCGGTATGGAAGGCGGCCGTCCCCGCCACCTCGCGCAATGTCGTGACGCTCGAGAACGGCGAGTACATCCTGAAGACCCTCGACGGCGAGGAGACCCGCTTCGACCAGGCCAGCGGCGTGTGGAAGCGGACGAAGGACCGATGGGGCAACTCGCTCACGGCGGCCTATGATCAGAACCTCAGGCTCGTCGCGGTTTCCGACGACTTCGGACGCACGGTCTCCTTCACCTACCTCGGCACGGTGATCGAGACCGTGACGCTCACCGGCGGCGCCACCTGGCGCCTCGGCTATCTCGACGGCCGGCTCCACAAGATCTGGGACCCGCTGCGCCAGCCGCCGGCCGCGCCGTGGCGTCGCATCGTCAACGACAGCGGCCGTGTCGTCACCGTGCTGGACGAGTCGGACGCCGTCCTGGAGTCGCACTCCTATGACGCGCAGGGGCGCGGCACCAGTTCCGTCGTCGGCAACGGCCGCGATGCATACACGTTCGAGTACGACACGCCGCAGGTCGGGCAGACCCGCGTGACGCATACCACGGGCGGCGTCGCCAACGTCACCGTCTATACGCTGGAGTTCGTAAAGGGCTATTACCTGCCCACCCGGCTCCAGGGCGTCTGTCCATCCTGCGGAGCCGTATCGGAGACGCAGTCCTTCACCTACGACGCCGACGGCCGCGTGCTCACGAAGACCGACGGCATGCTCCATCAGACGCATTACACCTACGACGCGAACGGCAACGTGGCCACCGTCACCGAGGCCGCGGGGACGGCCAAGGCCCGGACGAGGACGTATGGCTACGGCTACGCGCCATGGCCGACGTTCGCCACGAGCATCTCCGAGCCGTCCGTCGCCGGAGCAACGGAGAAGCTGACGACGCGCAGCTGGACCGGTCCCGGTACCAGCCCGGAGACGGTCCTGACCACCACTGTCAGCGGCGGCAAGTCCGGCGGACAATCGCTCTCGCTGACGTCGGTGACGACCTTCGATGCGCTGCACCGCGTGGTGAGCGTCGACGGCCCGCGCCCGGTCAGTGACGTCACCACGAACGCGTACTACGGCGCGGCCGACGCGATCGTGAATCGCCGCGGACGCCTGCAGCAGACGACGAACGCCGCAGGTCACACGACGACGTTTGACGACTACGACGTCTACGGCACGCCGCGCACCATCATCGACGCCAACGGCATCACGACGCTCCGGGCCACCGACGCGCGGGGCCGCGTCCTGACCACGACCAACAAGGCCGTGCCGGCTGACCCGGGCGAGAGCAGCGACTACGTCTCTGCCTCCGCGTACGACGGCCGCGACCGGCTCGTCGAGACCACCTCCCCCCGCGGCACGAGAACCCGCTTCGTCTATGAGGACGGCACGAACTGGCTGACCGACACGGTCCGCCTCGACGCCTCCGGCAGGGAGGTGGAGCGCCGGCATCTCACGCTCGACGCCGCCGGCCGCAAGATCGCGGAGGCCGATCAACTCTGCTCCACGCCCGCCGCCGCATGCGCGTCATGGATCACCAAGCGCAGCGACAGCTTCGTCTACGACAGTAACGGCCGCCTCTCCGAGATCGACCACGCCGTCCCGGCCGGCTCGAAGATGGTTTACAGCTATGACGCTGACGGCAAGCTGGCCGCCGTAAAGGACGAGAACCATGCGACGGCCAACACGACCTATGCCTACGACGAGCTCGACCGCCTCTCTGCGGTGACGCAGAAGCTCGGCGCCGGCACGGTCGCAACGACGTACGGCTACGACGCGCACGACAATCTGACCTCGGTGACCGACCCGAACGGCAACGTCACGACCTATGTCTACGACGACTTCGGCCGGATGCGCGAGCAGAACAGCCCCGTCACCGGTCACACCACCTACCAATACGATGAAGCCGGCAACCTCCTGGAGTCGCAGGACGCCAATACCGCTCTGACGAGGCAAACGTATGACCTGCTCGGCCGCGTCCTCACTCTCAGTGCGACGCGCAGCGGCATGCCGTCCGAGTCGGTCGCATGGAGCTACGACGATCCCGCGCCCGGGCAGTACGGCATCGGCCGGCTGGCCACGATGACCGACGCCACCGGGCCGTCCGGTGCGCCGTCGGCCGTCTACGCCTACGACCGCCGCGGCCTGCTGAAGTCGGAGGTCAAGCGGGTCGACGCCTCGACGTACACGACCTCGTTCCACTACGACGCGAACGGCAACCTGACCTCCCTCACCTATCCCTCCGGCCGCGTCGTGACCTACGGCTACGACTTCGCCGACCGTCCGGTGTCGGCCGCCTCCGGCGCAACGCCCCTCGTGACCGGCGCGACGTATCTGCCGTTCGGACCGATGACGTCCCTCTCGTTCGGCAACGGCACGACCAAGACCATGTCGTACGACGCGCGCTATCGCCCCACCGAGAACAAGCTCACCGGCCCATCCGGCCCGATCGCCGACTACCTCTACGCCAGCGACGCCGCGGGCAACATCACGCAGATCCACGACGCGCTCGACCCGGCGTACGACCGCGACTTCGGCTACGATGAGCTGAACCGGCTGACCAGCGCCTCGACCGGCTCCTCGCTCTGGGGCAGCGGCTCGTACTCCTACGACGCCATGGGCAACATGCTCTCCCTCACCCTCGGCACCTCGCGCTCCGCCTCGTTCGCCTATGCGGGAACGACGCCGAAGCTGACGAGCGTCTCGGAACCGGGCTCGCTGCGGGCCGTCACTTACGACGCTCCGGGCAACGAGGTGCACGCCGGCGGCGCAACCTACACGTATACGGCTCGCAATCACCTCGCCGGGGGCGAAGGAGTGACCTACCGCTACGACGGCCGCGGCCTCCGCACCGTCACCAGCGTGCCGAAGCACGTCCTCTCCTTTGCGCCCGGTCAGGTGGTTGGCAGCAGTACGTCGATCGGCACCGTGACGCTGACCGACCCGGCGCCCGCGGGCGGCGCGACGGTGACGCTGGCCAGCGGCGACACGACACGGGTCACCGTCCCGGCGGGCATCACCATCGCGGCCGGCCAGACCAGCGGCAGCTTCACGGCCAC
>DATEOX010000501.1:0-7307 GCA_035273585.1 Thermoanaerobaculia bacterium | reverse complement strand
ATCGGCGGACCCATCGGTGCCGCGGTCGGCGGCGCGATCGGCGCGGTGGCTGGCGGCCTGGCCGGCAAAGGCGCGGCCGAGGCGGTGAATCCGACCGAGGAGACCGGCTACTGGCGCGACAACTACAAGACGCGGCCGTACTTCCGCGATGACCGCGACTTCTCGCATTACGAGCCTGCCTACCGGTACGGCTGGGAGTCGGCCTCGCGTCCGGAGTATGCGAACCGCCGGTTCGAGGACGTGGAGAGCGACCTGAGCCGCGGCTGGAACAAGGCCCGGGGCACGACGAACCACGAGTGGAACGACGCGAAGCACGCCACGCGCGACGCCTACGAGCGCGTGCGCACCCGCATGAGCACCACCCCCGGCATGACCCACGCGTCGGAGAAAGGCGATGCGTTCTGGGAGCAGACGAAGGGCAACTGGCACCAGTTCAAGGGAGCGGTCAAGGCGAAGTGGAACGACCTGACGGACGACGAGATCGACCAGATGGACGGCAACCGCGAGCGCATCGTGGGCAAGATCCAGGAGCGCTACGGTAAGGAGAAGTGGAAGGAGGCGGACATCGAGCGCGAATTCCGCGGCTTCCGCCGCTGACCTGCCGAGGGCCGGCTCTCCAGCCGGCCCTCTTCGTTTCCGCTCATGATCAACATCGCCGGCGTAGACGGCTGCCCCAAGGGGTGGCTCTGCCTGATCGAGGAGCTCGACTCGCGCCGCATCGGCTCGAAGATCTTCGCCACCTTCGCGGAGCTTGCCGAGACATTGGCGGTGAACATCATCGCCATCGACATCCCCATCGGCTTGACGGACAGCGGCCCGCGCGCCTGCGACGAGGAGGCCCGGCGCTTCCTCGGCGGGAAACGGGGCACGAGCGTCTTCCCCGCGCCGATCCGCCAGGCCCTCGCCGCGCGCAGCTTCCATGAGGCGAACGTGCTGTCGCGCCGCATCCAGCAGAAAGGGATCTCGCAGCAGGCCTGGAACATCTACCGCAAGATCGCCGAGGTGGATGAGGTGCTGCGTGCGCGGCCCGACCTGCGCGACCGGGTGATCGAGGTCCATCCGGAGGTGACGTTCGCCCACTGGCGCGGCGCGCCCATCGTGGAGGGAAAGAAGACGGAGGAAGGCGCCGCCATCCGCCGGGCCCTCGTCGACACGCACTTTGGCGCGGACGCCGTCGAAGCGGTCCGCCGGCGCTACAGGCAAGCCGAGGCGGCGGACGACGACATCCTCGACGCCTTTGCCGCCCTCCGCACCGCGGAGCGCATCATGAGCGCGGAGGCGGCGACGATCCCGGAGCGCCCGGCGCATGACGGCGCCGGGCTGCCGATGCGCATCGTCTACTGAGCTACTTCTTGTCCTTCTTCGGCTTCTTCGTCTCTTTCTTACGCGCGTTGTTGCCTTTGGCCATGGGAGACCTCCTGCTCCGATTGTAACGCGGTGTATCCTCATCGCATCCCATGCGTGTCCCGCTCTGGCTCCGCTGCGCGCTGGCGCTGCTCATCGCGGCCGCGGCATCCGCGCAGCCGCGCACGGCGGCCACCCTGGTCGCCGACGCGGAGAAACTGCAGAAGGCAGGCGACACCGCCGGCGCGCTGAAGCTGATCGACGACGCGTTGCGCATGCCGTCCGATCCGGCCACCCGGGCGCATGCGCTGCGGAAGAAGTGCTGGCTCAGCGAAGACCCGGCGGTCGCGCTCGCGGCGGCGAACGAAGGGCTCGCGCTGGGCAAGGACAAGGCCGAGCTCCTCTCCTGCCGCGGCAACGCGCTGGAGAACGCCGGCCGGATCGACGACGCGTTGCGCGACTACCAGGCCGCGCATGCCGAGGCGCGGCGCACCGGCCAGCGAGACCTCATGGCCGACACGCTGACGCAGAGCGGCTACCTCCGCTACGGGCGCGGCGACATGAACGACGCGCTCACCGACCTGCAGCAGGCGTACGAGATCCACCGCTCGCGCGGCAACGACGCCGGCCGCCGGGCCGCGCTCGGGTACATCGGCCACATTTACGCAGACGCGAAGGTCGCCCAGTACGACAAAGCCATCGAGTACTACCAGCAGCTCCTCTCCGAGTACACGGCCGCCGGCGCGAAGACGAGCATCGCCGACACGCTGTTCAACATCGCCAGCACCCTGGAGCGGAAGGGCGACCTATCCAACGCCCTGGTCTGGTACCGCCGCGCGCTGGAGAACGAGCAGGCCCTCGGCCGGAAGGGAGAGGCGGCCTACGTGAAGCGCTCGATGGGCGTGACGCTGACCAAGCTCGGGCGCTCGTCCGAGGCGCTGGCGCTCTTCGATGAGGCCCTGCGGCAGTTCGCGTCGGAGGGCGACGCCGAGCGCATGGCCTACGTGCGCCAGTCGCGCGGCATCGCCTACCGCAAGCTGGGCCGCCTCCCCCAGGCCATCGCCGACCTCGAGGCCAGCCGCGTCTATTTCGAGCAGCAGAAGAACACCCGCTTCCTGGAGAAATCGGAGGACGAGCTGGCCCTCGCGCTCGCCGCAGCCGGCCGCTGGCAGGAGGCGTATCAGGCGCGCACGGCGCACGCCGCGCTCCAGCAGCAGCTCGCCGAGAAGCTGCGCGAGGAGCACACCACGCGCATGCGTGTCCGCTTCGACTCGGAGAAGAAGGAGCAGGAGAACCGGGCGCTCCTGCGCGAGCGCGCCGCCGCCGCGCGCATCCGCAACCTGCAGACCATCATCCTGATCCTCGGCGGCGCGGTGATCGCCGTGCTGGCCTGGCTCCTGGTCAAGCACCTCCGCGACGCCCGCCGCATGCGGGTCATGGCCCTCACCGACGAGCTGACCCGCCTCCCCAACCGGCGCAGCGTGCTCGCGTCATCCGAGGAGCAGTTGATGAAGAGCCGCGCGAGCGGCGAGCCGTTCGCCATCATCGCCTTCGACATCGACCACTTCAAACGGATCAACGACACCTGGGGCCACGCCGCGGGTGACCAGGTGCTGCAGCGCGTGGCCCAGGCCTGCCGCAACGCGCTCCGCCCCAGCGACCGCATCGGCCGGACGGGCGGCGAGGAGTTCCTGGTGATGCTTCCCGCCGCGCGCGTGCACGACGCGATGCAGGTGGCCGAGCGGCTGCGCGCGAGCGTGGAGGCGATCGACTGCACGGACATCGATCCGGCGCTGCGCGTGACCATCAGCCTCGGCGTCACGGAGTGGACCGCCGCGGACACGACCCTGGAAAGACTCGCCGCGCGCGCCGACGACGTGCTCTACCGGGCCAAGGCCGGCGGGCGCAACCGCGTGGAGCTGGCGGTGGCTTGATGTATGTATGAGTCGCACCGTCCGCCGCCAGCACCTCGCCACGCGTGACGACATCGGCGAGCTGGAGACCCGCCGCCCGCTGCCGAACGCCCGCCTCGACCAGCTCGATCCGTTCCTCTTCCTCAACCATCACGGGCCGCAGGTCTATCCGCCCAACAACCGCGGCCTGCCGTTCGGACCGCATCCGCATCGCGGCTTCGAGACCGTGACGTTTATCGTCGAGGGCTCGCTCGCGCACAAGGACACCGGCGGCCACGAGAGCGTCATCAATGAAGGCGGCGTGCAGTGGATGACCGCCGGCCGCGGCCTGGAGCACGAGGAGGTCTCCCCGCGCGAGTTCCTGGAGCGCGGCGGTCCGCTGGAGATCCTGCAGCTCTGGGTCAACCTTCCCTCGCGGCTGAAGATGACGGAGCCGCGCTACATCGGCCTGCAGAAGGATCAGATCCCCGTCGTCGGCAACGTCCAACTGATCTCCGGCTCGTACGACGGCCGGAAAGGCCCGATCGAGACGCTGATCGGCATCACCATGATGACCGTCTCGCTGGCGGCCGGCTCGCGCGTCGTGCTTCCGGCGCCGCGCGATCACACGGTCTTCCTCTACATCGTACGCGGCACGGTGAAGGTCTCGGGCCAGCAGGTGGAGCGCTTCCGTCTCGTGGAGCTGAACGACGATGGCGACGCGGTGGAGATCGAGGCCGTCACCGACGCGCTGCTCCTCTTCGGCCATGCGGCGCCAATCGGCGAGCCGGTCGTCGCCCACGGCCCGTTCGTGATGAACACGCGCGAGGAGATCGTGCAGGCGTTCCGCGACTACCAGGCGGGCAAGTTCCGCTTATAGAGCCTTCTCCCCGCGCGGCGGGGAGAAGGTGCCGAAGGCGGATGAGGGGTCGCGATCCTGCGAACGCCCCCTCACCCGGCGCTTCGCGCCACCCTCTCCCCGCAAGCGGGGCGAGGGTTCTTCGTTAGATGACGAACCCCCGCCCGCGCAACGCCTCCACGATCCGCCGCGCGTTGGCCTCCGCGCTCGCGGCGACCGTGTCGAGCGTCAGCTCCGGGGCGAGCGGCGCCTCGTAGGGGTCGTCGATGCCGGTGAAGCCCTTGATCGCGCCGCTGCGGGCCTGGGCGTACATGCCTTTCGGGTCGCGCGACTCGCAGACGTCGAGCGGCGTGTCGACGAAGACCTCCAAAAAGTGCTCGGCGCCGACCATGCCGCGCACGCTCTCGCGCGTGGCGCGGAAGGGGCTGACCGCGGCGCAGACGACGGCGCCGCCGTGACGCACGATCTCCGAGGCGACGAAGCCGATGCGCAGGATGTTCGCGTCGCGGTCCTCGCGGCTGAAGCCGAGGCCCTTGGAGAGATGGGTGCGGACGACGTCGCCGTCGAGGAGCGTCACGCGCCGGCCGCGCTCCATCAGCAGCGGCACGAGCATGTCCGCGGTCGTCGACTTGCCCGCGCCGCTCAGGCCCGTGAGCCAGATGCAGAAGCCCTGACGGTGGCGGGGCGGATAGTTCTCGCCGAGGATCACCGCGACGTCGGGGCGGGTGAACCATTCCGGAAGCGGCTCGCCCGCGGCGAGCTTGTCGCGCACCTGCGTGCCGGAGAGGGTGATGATGCTGCGGCCGGCCGGCACGCGCGAGCGCTCCTCGTAGCGCTGCTCGCCTGGGATGAAGACCATCTCGTCGAAGGCCATCATCGTGACGCCGATCTCCTCCGCGTGCGCGGCGACGAGCTGCTGCGCGTCGAACGGGCCGTAGAAGCCGGCGCCGGGGCTGGCGTGATCGCGGCCGACGATGAAATGGCTCGCCCCGAAGTTGCGCCGGATGACGGCGTGCCACAGCGCCTCGCGCGGCCCGGCCATGCGCATCGCCAGCGGCAGCAGCGAGAGGACGATGCGCCCCTGATCGTAATGACCCGCGACGGCGCGGTAGGTGCGCACCCGCGTGTAGTGATCGACGTCGCCCGGCTTGGTCATGCCCACCGACGGATGCAAGAGCAGCACGCCATCCACCTGATCGATGGCCCGCCGCGTCATCTCCTCGTGCACGCGATGCAGCGGGTTGCGCGTCTGGAACGCGACCACGTTCGCCCGCCCGGTCTCCGCGAGCAACGCCCGCACCTCCGCCGGCGTCCGGCGAAGCTCGCGAAAGTCGGGCGGCGTTGGCAGGCGCAGTACGCGCAACGGGCCGCTGATGTTCCGCGTCCCCCAGCGCTGCAGCTCCGCGACGAGCGGATGCGTCACGTCCGTCGTGCCCAATACCTTCCGCGCGAATTCGTCGCGGTCCCACGCATAGACCTCGTCCACGCGCATGACGGCCAACAGATCGTTCTTCGCGTTGCGCAGCGCGATCTCCTCGCCGACGCGGACGTCATCCGCAACCGGCAGGGTGATGGGCATCGGGAAGAGGGTGCCGTCCGCGAGGCGCATGGAATCAAGAACAGATCGGTAATCGCCCGCGGAGAGGAAGCGGTCGAGCGGCGAGAAGGCCCCGTTGGCCAGCAGCTCCAGATCGCAGACGGCGCGGTCGGAGAGCTGGATGGAGCGCAGCGTCGCCGCCTGCTTCATCGCATCCGGATCGAGGAGGTCGACCAGTTCGCCGCCGTACGGTTCAATCAAGCTCATGAGCGGCGCATTGTAGCCATCAGGCAATACAGATGTTCGCCGTACCGCTCCGCGCCCGGCGGCGGCCAGGTGCAGCAGGCGATCAGCTCGCGCTCCATCTCGAACGACTCGGACATCAGCCGCCCGAGGTCCCAGGCGAGCGGATGAAGGCGGCCGTCGATGCGGATGTTCGGCACGAGAAGGATGATGCGGCCGCCGTCGCGGATGCGTTCCGCGAAGCGCGCGAGGAGCGTGCGCCAGGTGTCGAGATAGTGGTCGTAGCTTTCGCCGGGAGGGCCGTAGCCGGCGAACGCGGTCCCGTCCGGATCCCAGTATGGCGGCGAGGTGAGCAGCAGGTCGAATTCCGGGATGTCGGCCTGCAGCACATCGCCCTGGATCACCTCCAGGCCGAGGGTGCGCAGGTAGGCGAAGCGGGCATCATCGAGCTCGATGCCGACGGCGCGGCGCCCCAGCGCTTGCGCAGCGATGAGCGTCGTGCCGTAGCCGGCGAACGGGTCGAGGACCACGTCCGCCGGCTTGCTGTGCATCGCCACGAGGCGCTGGCAGAGCGCGGTGGGAACGACCAGGTCCGCATCGACGAAGTCCGGCCGCGGCTCGGGATCGAGCAGGAACCAGGAAGGCATGCGCGGAGATTACTTCTGTTTGACCGCCTGCACCTCCACTTCGATCTTCACCTTGTTCGCCACCAGCACGCCGCCCGTCTCCAGCGCCTGGTTCCACTGCAGACCCCACTCGCGGCGGTCGATCTCGCCCGTGGCGCTCGCGCCGGCGCGGGTGCCGCCCCACGGGTCGGTGCCGGTGCCGCCGTACTCGCAGTCGAGGGTGATCTCCATCGCCTTGCCGCGGATGGTCAGCTCGCCCGTGAGCCGGAACTTGTCGCCTTCACGGTTCGCCGCTCCTTGGACGCGCGTACTGCGGAAGGTGATGGTCGGATGGTTCTCGACGTCGAGGAAGTCGGCCGAGCGGAGGTGCGCGTCGCGGTCGGCCACGCCGGTGTCGATGCTCGCCGTGCCGATCTCGACCTCCACGCGCGAGCGGTCGGGGTTGTCCTCGTCCGCGGTGACGGTGCCTTTGACGTCCTTGAAGCGGCCGCGGACGGTGGTGAACATCATGTGCTTCACCGCGAACTCGACGCTCGTATGGTTGGGGTCGATCTGCCAGGTCGTGACTGCCATAGACTTCGAGCCTCCCTTCGGCCTGTGCCGTGCAGGGCTTGCGCCCGATGTTGATCGGCATCCTCGACCAGTCGCCCATCTCCGAAGGCTCCTCCGGCGCCGACGCGCTGCGCAACTCGGTCGATCTCGCCCGCCACGCGGAGGCGCTCGGCTATGCGCGCTACTGGGTCGCCGAGCATCACGGCACCCCGATGCTGGCCAGCGCGAGCCCGGAGGTGCTGATCGCCGCGATC
>DATEOX010000500.1:0-6746 GCA_035273585.1 Thermoanaerobaculia bacterium | reverse complement strand
CGCAGCGGCAGGGAGTGCCGGTGGGGATGGCCACGCCCGGCGCGCCGGGGGCGGTGATGCCGCAGGTGGACGTGGCCGCGGTGCTGGACAGGATGGCCGCCGGCCATCACGAGAAGCTCGACTGGAAACATTCCATCGTCGACCTGATGAAGCTCGTGGGGATGGACAGCTCGATCGCCGCGCGCAAGGAGCTCGCCGCCGATCTGCATTACACCGGCGACACGAACGACTCGGCGAAGATGAACGTGTGGCTGCACAAGGAAGTGATGCGCAAGCTCGCGGAGCACGGCGGCAAAGTGCCGGCCGACCTGATGTCGCACTGAGCGGCCGTCAGGACGTCGAAGGCGAGCGGGCGTCTCGCCCGCCAGCCGCGGCACGTCTCGTGCCGCGGTGTACGCCGCCGGGCGAGGACGCCCGACGGCTGGCGGGCGGGACGCCCGCTCGCCAATTCATCGAGACTTCCTGATCGTCTTCGCCAGGTACTCCCGGATCCGTGCGTGGGACTCCGGCGCGGCCCAGATGTCCTCTACCACCGGCACCATCTCCCCCAGCGCCCTGGCGCGCTCGATCGTCTCGCGGCGGAGCTGCATCTTCGTGATGCGGAACACGTCCTTCGGCACCGCGGCGAGCTGCGCGGCGACGGCCAGCGCGCGCGGCAAGAGCTGCGCGGGATCGACCACCTCGTCGATCATGCCGCGGCGCAGGGCCTCATCGGGGCCGACCGTGCGGCCGGTGTAGACCATCTCCTGCACGAACTGCGGGGCCATGCCGTAGCGGGCGATCTCCAGCGCGATGGGCGGGAAGGCGACGCCCACCAGCAGCTCGGGGACGCCGACGCGTCCGTCGCCGGCGGCCATCAGGCGGTAGTCGCAGGCCGCGACCATGATGCAGCCGCCGGCGATCGCGTGGCCGTTGCACGCGGCGACCACCGGGATGGGAATGGTGAAGAGCCCGGTCAGCAGCTCGATGAGCGCCGGCGAGAAGCGGCGCGCGTACGGCTCCCCCTCGTCGACCAGGCGGAAGAGATCGACGCCGGCGGAGAAGATCGAGCCGGTGCCGGTGAGGACGATGGCCCGCGCGTCGAGCGCGCCATCGATGGCGGAGAGAATCGCTTCGGAGAGCTCCAGGTCCATGGCCGAGGCCTTGCCGTGGGCGAGGCGGAGAATGGCGATGCCGTCGTTGTCACTGCGCTCGATCATCGGGAGATCGTATCCTGATCGCATGCTGGCCAAAACACCCCCGCCGCCTTACTGGGCCGTCATCTTCACCTCCCACAAGCACGCCGACGAGGGCTACGGCGCCACCGCCGCCCGGATGGAGGAGCTGGCCCGCGAGCAGCCCGGCTTCCTCGGCGTGGAGAGCGCCCGCGGCGAGGATGGCCTGGGCATCACCGTCAGCTACTGGCGCGACGAGGAGTCGTTCCGCAACTGGAAAGCGAACGCCGAGCACCGCATCGCGCAGGACACCGGACGCGACCGGTGGTACTCGCAATACGTCACGCGCATCGCACGCGTGGAGCGGGACTACGACTTCTCTCGCTCTCGCGCTGATTGATTGTCACCTTTGCCCATCCATCTCCTCTATTCATCAGAAGAGTCGATGAAACGGAGGTTCTCATGGGCTTGCAGTGGCGCTCATCCCAAAGGCTCGGCTTCGTGTGCGGCGCCGTCGTCGTCGCGTCCGCGATGCTGATCGCGACGTACGGCCGCGCGGATCTCGTCGATCGCATCAAACAGCGGCTGCTGGACGAGCAGGTCGAGAGCAACGCGCATTCGATGCTCGTGACCGGCCGCGCCATCTTCCGCGACGACACGTTCGGCAGCGAGTCGTTCTGGGGCGACAAGCTGAAGCTGCATCGGGCCATCGCCGGCGCGCAGAACGGCGGTGTCGGGCCGGGTGTCTCGCCGAAGACGGCGCTCGCCGTCGGCCTCAAGGTGGACGTCGATGCCCTCCCGCCCGCCGTCGTCCAAGCCGTGCGGCGCGGGGAGGTGAACCTCGACGATCCGGCGACGACCGTGACCCTGCTGAAACTCAACTCCGTCGTCGGCGTCAAGGGCTTCTTCAATGAGGACGGGAGCATGCGCGCGATGGGCATCACCTGCGCGCTCTGTCACTCGACCGTGGACGACTCCTTCGCGCCGGGCATCGGCCATCGCCTCGACGGCTGGGCCAATCGCGATCTCAACGTGGGGGCCATCGTCTCCCTCGCGCCCGATCTCTCCGTCGTCACCTCGCTCCTCGGCGTCGACAGGCCGACGCTGGAGACCGTGCTCGCCAGTTGGGGGCCGGGCAAGTTCGACGCGGAGGTCTTCCTGGACGGCAAGGCCTTCCGCCCGGACGGCAAGTCGGCCGCGACGCTCATCCCGCCCGCGTACGGACTGGCCGGCGTGAGCCTGCACACCTGGACGGGCTGGGGATCGGTCACGCACTGGAACGCGTTCGTGGCGAACCTGGAGATGCACGGCCGCGGAACGTTCTTCGACCCGCGGCTGAACGATCCGGTGAAGTTCCCCATCGCCGCGCGCGAGCGGATGTGGGACGTCCGCACCGCCGACGACCAGATCACGTCGAAGCTCGCCGCGCTGCATTTCTACCAGCTGGCCATCCCGGCGCCGGTGCCGCCGCCGGGCAGCTTCGATGCGGCGGCCGCGCAGCGCGGGCAGGCCGTCTTCGCCGGGAAGGCCGACTGCGCCCGCTGCCACGTGCCGCCGATCTTCACCGAGCCGGGCTGGCCGATGCACAAGGGCGAGGAGATCGGCATCGATGACTTCCAGGCGCAGCGCTCGCCGGACGGCCGCTACCGCACCGCGCCGCTGAAGGGGCTATGGGCGCGGGCGAAAGGCGGCTTCTATCACGACGGACGATTCGCCACGTATGCCGAGGTCGTCGATCACTACGACCGCTTCTTCGCGCTGCACCTGAGCGAGCAGGAGAAGACGGATCTCGTCGAGTATCTCAAGTCGCTGTAAAGGAGCGGACAACATGAAGAAGCTCTTGATGGCCCTCGCGCTGTTCACGGCCTCCGCCGCGGGCGCGGCGGAGTATTCCGATCTATACATCGTCCCCATCGCCGGCCACTCGCACGGCGCATACGGCACGTCGTGGCGCAGCGACGTCATGCTGCACAACATCCAGCAGGTGCCGATCACGGTGGAGATCGCGATGGTCGAGAACGGCCGCTCGCCGTCTGCGGAGCCGGTCGCGATCGGCGCTGGCACGCGGCTGAGCCCGGGCGAGACACGGCTGCTCTCGGACGTCGCCGGCGCGCTGCAGCGCGACGTCGCCGGCGCGCTGATCGTCGGCGCCGACATGCCCTTTGCCGTGACCAGCCGAACCTGGGCGGAGCTGCCGGCCGGCCGCACGCTCGGGCAGACCGTATCGCCCGTGGCCATCAGCGGCACCGCGGACGCCGTCAATGACCTGGCCGTGCTTCCGTCGCTGGCGGACAGCGATCGGCAGCGGTCGAACGTCGGCGTGTTCATCGCCGCCTCGCGCGCTCCTCTCGTGGTCGAGATCACCGCTCTCTCGCCGTCGGGGACGACGCTCGGATCGCAGTCGGTCGTCGTGGCCGAGCCGGGCTTCATCCATCGGCAACTCTCGCTCGCGCAGATCGCCGGGGCGGCCACGAGCGCCACGGCCGTCGTGCGCATCGTGGAAGGAGACGGCATCGTCGTGCCGTATGCGTCGATCATCGACAACGCGTCGGCGGAGGCGGCGTTCGTATCGGGCGAGCCGATCTCGGCTCACGGCAAGACGACGCTCGGCATGCTGCTCGGCGTCGTCCGCGTGCGGAAATGACGCATCACCTCGCCACGTCCACCACCACCCGCCCCCGCGTCTGCCCGGCTAGCACCTCCTCGGAGAGCTCGCGGATCTTCGACAGCGGCTCGATGCGGCGCAGATCGCGGAGCTTGTCCGGGTCGACGTCGGCGGCGAGACGGGACCAGGCGGCGATGCGCTTCGGCTTCGAGGTGCGAAGGGAGCTGACGCCGAGGAGGGCGACGTTGCGCAGGATGAAGGGCCAGACGGCGGTCTGCAGCTCGGCGCCACCGGCCATGCCGCAGGCGGCGACCGCGCCTTCGTACACCGTCTGGGCGATGAGGTTGGCCAGCGTGTCGCCGCCGACGGTATCGACCGCGCCGGCCCAGCGCTCGCTCTGCATCGGCGGGCCTTTCTTCGCCAGCTCCTCGCGCGGGACGATCGACGTCGCGCCGAGATTGCGCAGGTAGGGCTCGAGCTCGGGGCGGCCGGTGGAGGCGGCCACGCGGTAGCCGCGGCGGGCGAGGAGCATCACCGCCAGCGAGCCGACGCCGCCCGCCGCGCCGGTGACGACGACCTCCCGATCCGACGGCATCACGCCGCCCTGCTCCAGCGCCAGCACGCAGAGCATGGCCGTGAAGCCGGCCGTGCCGATGGCCATCGCCTGCTCGACGTCGAGCCCGTCGGGGAGGGGCACGATCGCGTCGGCTTTGACGCGCTGCTGTTCCGCGTAACCGCCCCAATCGAGCTCGCCGAGGCCTTGGGCGATGCCGACCACGCGGTCGCCCGGCGAGAACTCGGGCGAGGAGGAAGAGACGACGGTGCCGGCCAGGTCGATGCCGAGCACCATCGGGAAGCGGCGGACGATCTTCCCGCGGCCGGTGACCGCGAGGGCGTCCTTGTAGTTCAGGGACGAGTAAGCGACGTCGACGACGACCTCTCCCTCGGCGGGGGGCTCGACCTCTTCGAGGCGGACATCATTCTGCGACCGGGCAACGAGTGCGCGCATGACGCGGAAGCGTATCTCTCCGCGACGTACGACTCCAACTCCTGGGCGCGATGGGCGGCGGTGTGCTCGCGCAGCACGCGCTCGCGGGCCCGCTCGCCGATTGCCGCACGCTCCTCATCGTCCACCTCGGACAGGAGGCGCAGGACCTCCTCCGAGGAGCGGGCGATGAGGATCTCGCGGCCGGGGGTGAAGAGGGTGTCGAGGCCGTCCCACCAGTCGCTGATGATCGGCACGGCGCAGGCGGCAGCCTCGAACAGACGGACGCTGGGCGACCAGCCGGCGCGGATCATCTCCGCCCGCGTCACGTTCAGCGTGAAGCGCTGGGCGTTGTAGAACTGGCGATGCTCGCGGGGCGGGAGGTGGGCCACGCGTTTGACGTTGCGCGGCCAGGAGATGTCGTCGGGGTATTGCGGCCCGGCCACGATGAAGCGCGCGTCGGGGGTCCGGCGGGCCGGCTCGATGAGCAGCCGCTCCAGCGTCGGCTGGCGGTCGTCGCTGTACGTGCCGAGGTAGCCGAGGTCCCACCGGATGCGCCGCGTCTCGGGGTAGTAGCTCTCCGGATCGAACGAGCAGTAGAGCGGGCGGGCCATCGGCGAGCGGAACTGCCGCTCGATGCGCCGCAGCGTCGGGCCGCCGGTGAAGGAGAGGTAGAGGTCGTAGCGCGGGATGAGGTGCGGCGAGAGGTACTCGAAGTCGCGCCGGGCGAGCTTGGCCAGCGTGACCGGCGTGTCGATGTCGTAGAAGGCGGTGAGCCCGCTCACCGTCTCGGTGACCCACTCGCCGATGACCACTCCGTCCGGCACGTACGAGCCGACGATCACCAGGTCGGCCTCGCGCACGTGGCGCGTGTAGCGCTGCCGCAGTTGGGCGACGGAGCGGTAGAGGCGCGTGGTGCAGCCCTCCGGCTCCGGCGCGTCGCGGTTCTCGCGGTACCACGGCACGTCGCGCTCGAGGAAGAGCACGTCGTGACCGCGCGCGCCGAGCTCGCGCACCAGGCCGCGGTAGGTCGTGGCGTGGCCGTTGCCCCACGAGGAGGTGATGGAGAGGCCGAGGATGACGATGTTCATGCGCCGGTGCCCCTCACCCCCAGCCCCTCTCCCCGCGCGGCGGGGAGAGGGGAGCTACTGGTGCGCGAGAGCCCCTCTCCCCGCGCGGCGGGGAGAGGGTGGCCGGAGGCCGGGTGAGGGGCCAGCACTCCTTCCAGGATCCCCGCCACCTGCCGCGCCCGATGCGCGTACGTATGCTCGGCCAGCACGCGCCGCAGCGCGGCGTGGCCGATGCGCTTCGCGCGGTGCTCATCGAGCCCTTCGATGATGGCTGCCACTTCGGCGCCATCATGCGCCACGAGCACCTCGGAATCAGGCTCCAGAAAGTGCTCGATCCCTTCCCAGGCGTCGGTGATGAGGCATGCCGCGGCGCCGGCGGCCTCGAAGACGCGTGTGGCGGGCGACCAGCCGTTGGCAGCCATCGAGTCGCGGGAGACGTTCAGCACCGCGCGCGGGGTGCAGTTGAAGGCGTTGTGGTCGGGCGTGTAGACGTGGCCGAGGTAGCGCACCGACGGCGGGAGCGGCTTGTCGTCCCACCCCGCGCCGCCGAGGATCAGGCGATGGCCGGGCAACAGCGATGCGGCGCGGAGGAAGAACTCCTCGACGCGCGCCTCGCGGTCGGGAAGGCGGTTGCCGAGGAAGGAGAGGTCGGCGTCGAAGCGGGGGTCGGGGAGGACGCGGTGATGGGTGGTCGGGTCGAGCGCGTTGTAGACAGGGATGCACTCCCGCGCGCCGAAGGAGCGGTAGCGGCGCACGACCGGGTCGCCGCCGCCGTAGGTGAAGACGAAGTCGTATTGCGGGACGAGGGCGCGGAAGGGGTCGGCGGGGTTCTGCGCGATCCGGTCGAGCGTCGCCGGCGCGTCGACGTCCCAGAAGACGACGCGGGTTCCCGGCCGCTGCAGCGCGAGCACCTCCCGCTCGAGCAGGTCGTC
>DATEOX010000499.1:0-4348 GCA_035273585.1 Thermoanaerobaculia bacterium | reverse complement strand
GCCGCTGGCTTCGCGGCGGCCGCGGCGGCGCGGACCGCGCTGCGGAGACGGATGACCTCCGCCTTCTGCGCATCCATCTTCTTCTTCTGCTCGTCGAGCTGTTGCAGCAGTTGGCGCTTGCGCTGCTCGTCCTGCGTCTGCTGCTTCAGCGCCTCGTCGAGCCGGCGCTGCAGCTCCTCGATCTCCTGCTCGCGGAGGGCGAGCTCCTGCGCCGCCTGCTCCAGCGCCTCGTACTGGCCGCTCTCCACGATGACGTAGTTGTCCGGCAGCCCCGCCGCCTGGCGGTAGAGCTTGAGCGCCTTCGCACTGTCGGCCGGCACGCCGAGGCCTTTCTCGTAGAGCGTGGCGAGGGCGAACTGCGAGGCGCTGTGGCCCGCGCTCGCGGCCTTCTGATACCAGGTCGCCGCCTCCTTGTAGTTGCCGGTGCCTTCGTGGAGCTTGGCCGCGTAGTACTCCGCGTCGTGGTTCTTCCCCTCCTTCGCCTCGTCCATCCAGAACTTGAGCGAGGTCGCGTAGTCACTCCGGTCGTACGCGACATACTCGCCGCCGCGGATGCGGCAGTCGATGGCCGTGGTCCGGATGCGCTTGCCGGCCACGGGGTACGAGCGGTTGCCGAGGTAGACGATCTTCTTCGGCAGGCGGCAGTTCACGAGGACGAGGTCATCGACGTTGGGAGCGGCGGGCGCGGCCGGCTGAGCGCTGGCCGCCACCGCCATCGAGCAGCAGAGCGTCAAGGTGAGCCAGCGCGCGGTCATGACGGGTCTCTCTCGTATTATCGGTCAGAACGACTTCGACACGGTGAGCTGCGCGGTGCGGAAATGGAGATCCGAGCGGAGGACGTCCTGCGTCACGGCGATGCGAGCCAGAAACCCGTGCTCGAATGAAAAGTCGAGTCCCGCGGAGAGCCGCCCGTAGTTCGAGTCGGGCCGGTCCATCGGCACGGTGAACGAGGTGCCGAGCCGGTCGCGCAGGAAGCGCGCCGTCACCAGCCGCGCGCCGCTCTTGAACTCGTGATTGAGCTCCGCCCGGAGCGTCGGATGGATGATGTGCAGCACGCCGCGCGGCACCTGCCAGGTCGTGCGCGCGTCGAGGCCGAGGTTCGCCGTCAGCGAGTCGATGTCCTGCCCCTGGACGAAGAGGATGAGCGGTCCGCCCCCCTCCTCGGTGAGGTCGTCGATCTGCGCCCGCGACCATGTCCCGCCGAGCGTGACGCCGACCTCGGTCTTCCCGCGGTGCGCATCGATGCCGGTCACGCCGGAGACGGCGAAGACGTTCGCGTCGTTCTCGCTCGTGGCCCGGTCCTCGCGGTCGCCGGGGATGAACACCCGGTGCTCGGCCTCGTAGCGGTTGCGGCCGAGGGTGAGGCTGCCGGCGACGTGGACGCCGTCGTAGTGCAGGCGGGCATCGGCGGCGGGCGCGCCGCGCTCGAGCAGCGCCACCCGCGCCGCGTAGAGCGACAGCGCGTAGCCAGTCGTATCGAGCGAGCCGGCCGCGTCGCTGAGGTCGGAGTCGAGCTGCATCAGGTTCACCGAGGCGCCGAAGGTGGTATTGCCGACGAGGCGGTCGGCGCCGGCCATCACGCCGCGCGTCTTGAGGTCGAACCCGAGCTGCCCATCGCGGGCGATGCGCTTCCCGGAGCCGAGGTCGCCGCTGAGATAGGCGGACCAGCCGTTGTAGATGTCCTCTTCCGGCGGAGCATCCGCCTGATCGTCGTCCGCCTTGGCGCTGAGCAGCGGCCGGAGCACGGTGGAGATCGCCGCGATCGGTACCGGCCGTCCCTTGTAATCGAGCGAGACGCGGCTGGCCGAGAAGCGCTCGCCGCTGCGCATCGCTGCCAGGCGTGCGCCGATGCCGGACGTGACGATGGACACGACCTCGGTGGCCACTTTCGCCTGCGCGCCCGATCCCTGCGGCGCGACGCGCTCCAGCGCGGAGGTGAGCTGCTCGTTCGACAGCCGCGAGAGCGCCGCGCAGACCGTGTTGAAGTTGTCCTCATTGCGGGCACAGATCTGGTCGAGCACCCGCGCGATCGGGACCGCCACCGGCCCCTGGGCCCGGTCGCCAAACAAGGTGGCCGAGGCGAGCGTGAAGAGGACCGGCGGCAACTGCCCGACCGTCGCCTGGACTTCCACCGGCCCAACGCCTGTCAGTGTGACGGTCGTCTGTGCCCGCCCCTGCGCGTTCGTCACGCTCGTGGCCGGATTCACCTGCGCGCTGCCGCGCGTCACGCGCCAGACCACCGTCTGGCCGGCAGCGAACGAGCCATCCTCGGCCACGACTTCGACCACCAGCGGCTGGGGCAACGTCTGCCCGAGGAGGCCGTTCTGGCCGCTGCCGCTGATGACGCGCACGGCGGATACTTTCGGCGTGTCGTCATTGAGGATCGTGCCGGTGACCGTGACCGTTGGACCGGCGGCGCTGGCAGTGGGGATGGCATCGGGAATCGGCGTTACGCTGAGCGTGAACGTCTCGTTCGGCTCGAAGTTCGTGTCGCCGATCACGTTCACGGTGACGGTCTTCGACACCTCGCCGGGGGCGAATGTCAGCCGGCCTGTCGTGGCCTCGTAGTCCTGCCCGGCGACCGCGGTGCCGTCGGTGGTCCGAAAGGTCGCCTGCTTCTCGACCCCGACGGGGGCGGGCAGCGAGACGGTGAAGATCATCGGCTTGAGGCCGGCGTTGCCCTCCGGCAGGGCGACGTCGACGACCTGCACGGCGATGTCGTCGTTGACGATGGTGAAGATGAACGGCCCGAGATCGGTGGGGTTCGCGTTCTGGACGTTGCTGATCACCAGGGTGAAGGTCTCGTTCGGCTCCGGCCGGGCGTCGCCGACGATGGTGATGGGGATGAACGTGCTGAGCTGACCAGGTGGGATGGTGAATTTGCCGCTGGCAGGCAGATAGTCGTTGTCCGCCACGGTAGCCGTGCCGTCGAAGGTCTGATAGTCGCCCGATACGGTGTTGTTCGACGCGAACGCCAGGACGAGCGGGACGTTCACCGTGGTGTTGGCAAAGTCCCCCTCGGGGCGTTGAACAGCGATGTCCAGGGCCCGGACGGTCGGCGCCGCGTGCGCGTCGAGCGGCATGAAGGCGAGAAACAGCAGTGCCGCGGCAGTGGTGGCGGTTCGATGCACGGTGGACCCTCCGTAGGAATCAACTTAAGACCGGATTGCCATAATCGCCACCAGCGACTTTCGGGTAGGAGATTCCCGCCGCGCGACACTCCTCAGTTGGGTCATCTCAAAAATGCCACGTCCGGTCTTGATGGCGGCGCTCCCGCGCGATCCGTCTACGAAGGATTTTGACGCCATCCCGGCCGCCGCCGGTGCGGTGGAGGTCCGCTCCGCCGTCGATGGCGATCGCCTCGGCGACCGCTTCGTCGTCTTCGCCACTGACGAGCGCGGCCCGTCGCGGCGCCAGGCGCTGATCGACGCCGCGAAGGGTTGCGATCTCGTCACGCTGGAGCTCGCGGACTGCGACGCCCGCGTGCTGCGCGAGATCCGTCCCGAGCAGCGCCTCGTCGCCCTCCGCCGCGGCCCGGCGACGCTCGAGGAGCTGCAGCGCGAGCTGGAGCGGCTGCGCCACGTGCCGGCGCGCTTCTACCGCATCGAGGTCGAGGCGAAGCGCTCCGGCGACGAGCTCGCACCGCTGCAACTCCTGCGCGACTGCGGCCGCGACGACGTGATCGCGTACGCCACGGGCGACGTCGGCTTCTGGACGCGCGTCCTCTCCGCCTGGCTCGGCGCGCCGCTCATCGGGGAAGATGTCGCGCGGCTCGCCGCCGACTACGGCCTGCCGCAGCTTCGCGAGGTGCGCCGCATCTTCGGCATCGTGGGCAGCCCGGTGCTGCAGTCTCTGTCGCCGCGGTTCCACAACGCCGGCTTCGCATCGCTCGGGACACCAGCGCTCTACCTGCCGTTCCACGTCGATGACTTCCAGCCGTTCTGGGAGCAGGTCGTCGAGAGCCGGGCCATCGAGTCGCTCGGCTTTTCCATCGGCGCGTTCTGCGTCGTCTCGCCGCACAAGGAGACGGCGCTGGCCGCCGCGAGCGCCAAGACGCCGATGGTCGCCCGCGCCCGCTCCACAAACTTCTTCGTGAAGAACGGGGAGGGGTGGACGGCGGCGACCACCGATCCGGACGGCGTGCTCGACACGCTCCAGGCGCGGGGCATCGACCCGGCCGGCCACGGACGCATCGCCGTGATCGGCTGCGGCGGCTCCGGCCGCGCCGTCGCCGCCGCGCTGCAGCAGGCCGGCGCCGACGTCACGCTGGTGAACCGCGGCTTCGACCGCGGCTCGTTCGCCGTCCGCCTGCTGCGTTTGCCGTTCCTGCCGCTGGCCGGCTTCGCGG
>DATEOX010000498.1:0-3452 GCA_035273585.1 Thermoanaerobaculia bacterium | reverse complement strand
GACAACCACGTTGCCGCGCCGACGCTTTCGTACCCGCCGTTTTGTACTTCCTGCCGCGAGTCGTATCAGCGAAAGAAGTCCGCATGAAACCCAATTTCATTTTCATCGTGGCCGACGATCTCGGCTACGCCGATCTCCATTGCTACGGCGGCAGGGAAGAGTGTTCGCCAAACCTGGACCGCCTGGCCACGGAAGGCTTGCGTTTCACCAACGGCTACGCCAACTCGGCCGTGTGCTCGCCCTCGCGCTTCGCAATCATCACCGGCCGCTGGCAACACCGGCTCCGCGGCGGAGCGGACGAGCCCATCGCGCTCGGCAACGCTGCAAACGTCGGCCTCCCTCCCGAACATCCCACCATGCCCTCGCTGCTGCGCGACGCCGGTTACGCCACCGCGCTGGTGGGTAAGTGGCACATGGGAAGCTTGCCGCACTTCGGCCCCCTCAAGAGCGGATACGAAGAGTTCTTCGGCCACATGGGAGGGGCGGTCGATTACTTCACGCACGGTGCGGCCGGCCACGATCTATGGGAGGGTGAAGAGCAGGTCGAGCGAAAAGGATACCTGACCGATCTGCTGACCGAACGAGCCGTCTCGTTCGTCAGGAAACAGACGCGCAGCAAGCCGTTCCTCCTCTCGCTGCACTACAACGCTCCGCACTGGCCGTGGGAAACGCGTGACGATGAAGCCGAGGCCAGAAGGATCGAGAACATCTTTCATCTCGATGGCGGGTCGGTGAAGACATACCTCCGGATGATCCATCACATGGACGAAGGGATCGGACGGGTGCTCGCAGCGGTGGACGAGACCGGCGCGCGCGAAAACACGCTCGTCGTTTTCACCAGCGACAACGGAGGAGAACGCTTCTCCGACTCCTATCCTCTCTACGGAAAAAAGATGGACCTGCTCGAAGGCGGAATCCGAGTGCCGTACATCGTCCGCTGGCCGGCGCGCCTCGCTAACAACGAGACGTATGACCGCCTCGCCATCGGCATGGACTGGATGGCTACCTTCCTCGCCGCAGCCGGCGTCCCACCTCATCCTGACTATCCGCTCGACGGAATCGACCTCTTCGGAGAGGAGGTCGAGCGCAACCTGTACTGGCGAATGAAATTTCGCGAACAGAAAGCGGTGCGTTCCGGCGTGTGGAAATACCTCTCTGTGGACGGCAACGAATTCCTGTACGACCTTTCCCGCGACTCCCGCGAGCGCGCGAACATGCGGTACCGCGAGCCGCAGAAGTTCGAGGAGCTCCGCGCGCTGTACCGCGAATGGGATCGTGGGCTCGGACCCATCCCGGACGACGCGACGTACGACCTGGTCTATGACGAGAAGACGATGGCGAATTCCGTAGGCTAGGCGGCTACGAGCGGGCGGCTGATATGGCGGGCGGCAACGCCAGTTTCGCTCCGGCTTCCGGCAGCGCAAGGAGTGTGAGAAATGCGGGCTAGTGTCGTGGCGCAGACCTCCGATGCCGAGCCTGAGGTCAACCAGCCAGGGCTGGCCGAGCTGCGCGAGGCGGTGGCGAACCGTCTCCCGGACCTTCCCAGTGGCCGTTCGCTGCGCAAGGACGCAATCGCAGGACTCAACAGCGCCGTCAGCAGCGTGCCGGATGGTATGGCCAGCGGGGTTCTGGTCGGCGTCAATCCGGTCTACGGTCTCTACGCGTGCATGCTCGGCCCGATTGTCGGTGGCGTCTTTTCCAGCACCCGCCTGATGATCGTGGCAACCACGAGCGCCGCGTCGCTGTCGGCGGGACAAGCCCTCGGCCGCGCTTCGGGCGATGCGCGGCTGGCCGCGCTGCTCCTCATGGTGGTCTCGGTCGGCTTGCTGCAGATTCTGTTCGGTGTCCTGGGCGCGGGCCGCGTCACCCGCTTCGTCTCCTATTCGGTGATGACGGGGTTCATCATGGGCATCGCCGTCCTGACCATCCTCAGCCAGCTCCCGGTCATTTCCGGCTACGAGCCGGAGGAAGGCGACAACAAGGTCACACAGACATTCAACCTGCTGTCCAACCTCGACCGGGTGAACGTCTGGTCGCTGGCGACCGCTGCGTTGGCACTGGTGCTGGCGATCCTCCTGCCGCGCACGAAGCTCGGCAACTTCGGCCGGCTGGTGGCGATCATCCTTCCATCGGCGCTCGCGGCAGTGTTCGGTCTCGAAACCGTGCAAGTCGTGCGCGACGTCGGCGAGATTCCGAGCGGCATACCGACGCTGCATCTTCCGTCGTTTTCCGATTTTTCGTTCGACGTGCTGACTGGCGCGCTCGCCGTGGCCATCGTCATCCTCGTGCAAGGCGCGGGCGTGAGCCAGAGCGTGCCCAATCCGGACGGGTCGCGTCGCAGCATGTCGCGGGACTTTGTCGCTCAGGGGGCGGCCAACGTCGCCTCGGGTTTGATTCGCGGACTGCCCGTCGGCGGCTCGCTCAGCACGACGGCGCTGACGGTGATCTCGGGTGCTCGAACACACTGGGCGGCGATTTTCGCCGGACTATGGATGGCGCTGCTGGTGATGGTCTTTCCTGGTGCTGTCTCGTACGTCGTCATGCCCGCCCTCGGCATGCTTCTCATCGTGGCCAGCCTTTTCACCATCAAGCCTTCCGAGGCGCTCGCGGTGTGGAATGCGGGCTGGTCCTCGCGTCTGGCCGCTGCCATCACATTTTTCTCGACACTGCTGTTGCCGATTCAGGCCGCCGTCGGAATCGGCGTAGCGCTCTCCGCTCTGCTCTACGTCAACCACGCATCCACCGACGTATCGGTGGTCGCGCTGGTGCGGCGCGACGACGGCAAGATCGAGGAGCGCAAACCGCCGCGAAAACTGCCATCGGGTCAAGTGACGGTCCTCGACATCTACGGCCACCTCTTTTACGCCGGTGCGCGGACGCTCGGGCGACTGCTGCCCGCGCCTGGAGACGCACAAAGGCCGTTCGTGGTTCTCCGCATGCGCGGCCGCGAGATGTTCGGCGCGACCCTTTTGGAAGTGCTGTCGAATTACGCCGAAAAACTTCGGGAAGTGGAGGGGCACTTGTACCTCACCGGTCTCAGCGAGCAGGCGTACCAGGACGTCGTGGGCTCAGGCAAACTGACCCTCAGCGGGCCTGTGGACGCCTACCAGGCGACCTCCGTCGTCTACGAATCCACGGGCCAGGCGGTTGCCGACGCGCAAGTATGGTTGGCCGGCAAAGGAGAAAGCGATGGTTGAAGCGCTGCTGGGCCTGCAGACGGTTCGCGTCGAGCTCGCATGACCTCCCGCGGCACGGCGTGGCGGAAAGAAATTGTGGCGGGGTTGATCAACGCCGCGGTGAGCGTCCCGGACGGACTGGCGTCGGCGGCGCTCGCCGGAGTCAATCCGATTTACGGACTCTATGCGAGCGTGGCAGGGCCGATCGTGGGCAGCCTTTTCGTCAGCGCGCAACTGATGCAGATCTCCACGACGAGCGCGTCGGCGCTTGCCACG
>DATEOX010000497.1:0-4700 GCA_035273585.1 Thermoanaerobaculia bacterium | reverse complement strand
CCTGCGTGGGAAATTTGTCCCTCCGCGGCCGGGTTCGAATCCGCGGCAAATTCCAGCTCCACCGGCAGTTACTCCACTAAGAGGCCTCTCGACCGAATGCGCAATCGAAGCATCCTCCTCCTCTGCGCGCTGACTCTCGGCGCCCAGTCGCTCCTGGCCGCAGCTCCCTCCGCCCGAACCCACGCCCGCATGGTCTACGACACCCGGGCCAACCGGATGATCCTCTTCGGCGGCACGACCCGTTTCGATGCCGGCACGAAGCAGGCGTACGACCTGGCCGACACCTGGGAGTTCGACGGCGTGAAGTGGCAGCAGCGCTACACCGCAACCACGCCCCCGGGCCGCAGCGGCCAGGCGATGGTCTGGGACTCGAATCACCTGCGGGTGATCATGTTCGGCGGCCATCACGGCAACGCCGGCCAGCTCAACGACACCTGGGTCTACGACCGGAACGACTGGAAACAGATCGAGACCCCGGCCAGCCCCCCGGCCCGCTTCCTGATGGGAAGCGCCTACGATCCGGTCCGCGACCGCCTCGTCATCTTCGGCGGCAACACCGAGACGCTGAACTCCGCCAACGGCGCCGTCACCACCGCGTTCCTCTACGACACGTGGGAGTTCGACGGCACCACCTGGCGCCAGACGTCCGCCACCGGCCCCACGGTCAACAGCCCCGCGCTGATCTACGATCCGGCCCGCAATCAACTCCTCCTCCTCGGCATCGACACGAACGCCGCCTCGGTGATGTATAGCTATGACGCCGCGGCCGGCAGTTGGACGCAGATCAAGCCGGAGAAGATGCCGACCTGCGCCAACGACGCCTCGCTGACCTTCCAGACGCACAACAACACCGTCCTCCTCACCGGCTCGGCCTGCATCGGCTCCTCCTTCACCGATGAGGTGTGGGAGTGGGACGGCACGAACTGGACGCTGGTTGACACGCCGACCGAGTCGGACCGCGTCTCGGGCGCCGCGCTCGCGTACGACCTCCAGCGCCAGCAGGCCATCCGCCAGGGCGGCACGCTCCTCGCCGACCAGGCGGTGAGCACGACCTCGATCTACCGCGCCGGCGACTGGGTGACCTTCACCGACCTCTCCTCGCCCAGCCCCCGCTCGCTCTTCGCCCTGGTCACCGACCCGGTGAACAAGGTGGTCTACCTCTTTGGCGGCCTCAACGAGACCGACACGGTGTCGGACTTCTGGCGCTACCAGAACGGGCAGTGGCAGCCGCTGCTGAACGCCGAGGGGAAACTGCTCGAAGGGCAGCCGACGGTGTGCAGCTTCCCGAACGCGGTCTACGACACCGATCGGCAGAAGATCGTCCTGGTCTGCTCGCAGTCGGAGACGTTCGAGTTCGACGGCACGACCTTCAAGGCGTTCGAGCTGAAGACGAAGCCGCCCAACCACCGCTGGTCGAGCATGGTCTACGACCAGACGCTGAAGAAGACGGTCTTCTTCGGCGGCTGGGACAACAACGTCTACTCCGACCAGACCTGGACCTGGGACGGCACCGCATGGACGCGGGTGAAGAAGAACCCGGCGCCGTCGCGGTCGCTGGCCACGATGTGGTACGACCCGACGCTGAAGAAGACGGTGCTCTACGGCGGCCTCGGCCGGCTCTCGTCGCTCGACCGCCTGACGCGCTACAGCGACATGTGGACGTTCGACGGTACGCAGTGGACGGAGCTGAAGGACGTCTCGACGCCAGGGCAGCGCTACGGCGCCCAGGCGGTGGTCGATCCGCGCACCGGCCACGTGATCCTCTTCGGCGGCCTCCGCGTGGACGGCATCGAGCCGAACCTGGTGCAGGTCTACGCCGACGACACGTGGGAGTGGGACGGCGCGAAGTGGACGAGGCTCACCACCGCCGGCACGCCCCCCGCGCGCGAGAACGGCGGCCTGGCCTTCGACCCGAGCCGCAACCAGCTCTTCCTGTTCGGCGGCTACGTCGGCTACTACCTGTCGGACTTCTGGATGTTCGACACGGGCGCGAACCGGTGGCGGTTCGATGATCCGCTGTCGGTGCCGCGCAGGCGCGTGGCGCGCTGAGGCGCGCTGCGCGCGCAGTTGTTGGTTGTTCGTTGTTGGTTGTTAGTAGGACATCCGGCCGGACGTCCATACCAACAACTAACAACCAACAACCAACAACTGTCTTAAACTACCCCTCCTCATGGCTGAAATGATCCACCACACATCCGCCTCGCCCATTCCGGCGGCGGCTTTTCGGCGCAGTCTGGCCGATGCGCTGGAGATGGCGCATGGCGTCGACGCCGTGGCGGCCGAGGAGCGGGCGGCGTCGCTGGCGAAGCGGTCGCTGAAGAAAGAGTCGAAGGTGTGGGGTCTGAAGCTGGCCATCAGCATGATGGACCTCACCACCCTGGAGGGGAAAGACACGCGAGGCAAGGTCTTCGCCCTCTGCCAGAAGGCCATGCATCCTGATCCGTCGGACCGGGAGATCCCGCACGTGGCGGCCGTCTGCGTCTATCCCACCATGATCCCGTTCGTGAAGCAGGCGCTGGCGGGAAGCGGCGTCAAGCTGGCGTCCGTCGCCACCGGCTTCCCGAGCGGCCAGACCTTCACCCACATCAAGGTGGACGAGACGCGGGAGACGGTCGCGGCCGGCGCGGACGAGATCGACATGGTCATCGACCGCGGCGCGTTCCTCTCCGGCGACTACCGCAAAGTCTTCGACGAGATCGCGGAGGTGAAGGAGGCCTGCGGGCCGGCGCACCTCAAGGTGATCCTGGAGACCGGCGAGCTGGCCAACTACGACCAGGTGCGGCGGGCGTCGCTCATCGCCATGTACGCCGGCGCGGATTTCATCAAAACCTCGACCGGCAAGGTCACGGTCAACGCCACGCTGCCCGTCACGCTGGTGATGCTGGAGGCGATCCGCGACTTCCATCACGCCACCGGCAAAGTGATCGGCATGAAGCCGGCGGGCGGCATCGCCACGGCCAAGCTGGCCCTCTCCTACCTCGTCCTGCTGTACGAGACGATGGGGCCGGAATGGATGACCCCCGACCTCTTCCGCTTCGGTGCCTCCTCGCTGTTGAACGACGTCCTGATGCAGTTGCGCAAGGAGCGGACGGGCGCGTATCAGTCGGGCGACTACTTCACGATCGATTGAGACTATGAGCACGACATCCATCGAGACCCGCGAGCGCCTGCAACCCGGCCCCGCATCGTCCGCCATCCAGTGGGAGTACTCGCCCTCGCTGGAATCGACCGACCACTTCAAGCTGGAGACGCGGTACAACCTCTTCATCGGCGGCAAGTTCGTCGAGCCGCACTCGAAGCGGTGGTTCGAAACCATCAACCCGGCCACCGAAGAGACGCTGGCCGAGGTGGCGGAGGCGGATGCGGAGGATGTCGACCGCGCGGTGCGTGAGGCGCGGCGGGCGTACGAGAAGGTGTGGCGGAAGATGGCGCCGAGCGAGCGGGCGAAGTACATCTTCCGCATCGCCCGGCTGATCCAGGAGAAGTCGCGCGCGCTGGCCGTCGTGGAGACGATGAACGGCGGCAAGCCGATCAAGGAGTCGCGCGACGTCGACATCCCGCTCGCCGCGGCGCACTTTTTCTATTACGCGGGATGGGCGGACAAGCTGGAGTACGCGTTTCCGAACCGCAACGTGGCGCCGGTGGGCGTCGCGGGGCAGATCATCCCCTGGAACTTCCCGCTGCTGATGGCCGCTTGGAAGCTGGCCCCGGCGCTGGCCGCGGGCAACACGATCGTGCTCAAACCGGCGGAGACGACGCCGGTGACCTCGATGCTCCTGGCGCAGATCATCCAGGAGGCGGAGCTGCCGCCGGGCGTGGTGAACATCATCACCGGCGCGGGGGCGACGGGGGCCGCGCTCGTGGCCCACGACGACGTGGACAAGATCGCCTTCACCGGGTCCACGGAAGTGGGCAAGCGCATCCAGCGCGCGGCGGCGGGGACGAAGAAGAAGCTGACCCTGGAGCTGGGCGGCAAGGCGCCGAACATCGTCTTCGAGGACGCGCCGCTCGACCAGGCCGTCGAGGGGATCATCAACGGCATCTATTTCAACCAGGGGCACGTCTGCTGCGCCGGGTCGCGCCTCTTCGTGCAGGAGTCGGTGCTCGAGCCGATCACGCGCAAGCTGCGGGAGCGGATCGGCACGCTGCGCGTCGGCAACCCGCTGGACAAGAACACGGACGTGGGCGCTATCAACTCGCGCGCCCAACTGGAGAAGATCCAGGAGCTGGTGGAGAGCGGCGTCGAGGAAGGGGCGGAGATCTACCAGTCGTCCTGCGCCCTCCCGACGCGCGGCTTCTGGTTCGCCCCGACGTTCTTCACCGGCGTCGGTCAGTCGAACCGGATCGCCCAGGAGGAGATCTTCGGGCCGGTGCTGTCGGTGCTGACCTTCCGCACGCCGGAGGAGGCGCTGGAGAAGGCGAACAACACGCCGTACGGCCTGTCCGCGGGCGTGTGGACGGAGAAAGGCTCGCGCATCCTGAAGATGGCCCAGAAGCTCCGCGCGGGCGTGGTCTGGGCGAACACGTACAACAAGTTCGACCCCACCTCGCCGTTCGGCGGCTACAAGGAATCGGGCTTCGGGCGCGAGGGCTGCCTGCACGGGCTCGCTCCGTACGTGGTGCTGTCATGATCTGCAGTTCCTCGGAGTACCTCGGGTTCCTCGGAGTTCCTCGGCATTCCAGCCCGAGGCACTCCGAGG
>DATEOX010000496.1:0-2524 GCA_035273585.1 Thermoanaerobaculia bacterium | reverse complement strand
AGTAGGTCGCCTTCGGATCGACCGGCGCATACGTCGTCGAGCCGCGGCGCATCACCTGCACGTCCGTCACCTCGTACGGCGGACCGCCCGTGTAGCGGAACTTCACGCCGCCGACCTGCAGGAAGCGGCCGTCGCCGACGTTCACCCGCTGCACCGCGTCATTGAGCAGCTCCCTGAGCTGCGCGCCCGTCACATTGAACGCCACCAGCGGGTTGCCGTAATAGAAGACGCCTTCCATGTCGTACTTGCGCACCGGGCCGGGAGGGATGTTGTCGTTGATGCGAATGCTGCCGCCGTTCACCAGGCCGACGTCCGTCTTCATCCAGTCGCGCGCCACATCAGCCAGGAAATTGCCGAGGGCCGTCTCGCGGCCGCGCACCGCCGGCTCGACGCCCTCCAGCAGGTTCTGCGTCCGGCCGATCTCGTCGTTCGGGCCGAGGATCCTGGCCAGGTTGGCCGTCCAGCGCTGCACCTCCGCGTCGACCGCGGCGTCCTTCGGCACTGTCGCGTCGAGCATCACCCGCTCCGCCTTGACCACGGGCGGCCCGCTGTCCGGCACGCGTACGTCCCAGGCGATCACGCTGCGCGCGTCGGCGTCGCCCTTGGCGATCACGCAGCGACCGATCGTCTGTTGGATGTATTGATGGTCGTGGCCGCCGACCACGAGGTCGATCTCCGGGAACTTCTCGGCCATGGCCACGTCATCGACGAAGTCCTGATGGGTGAGCGCGACGATGACCCGCGCGCCCCGGGCCTTGAGCGAGTCGATCGACGCGCGCACCACGGCCCAGCGCGCGTTCTCGTCCTTGTGATCGATGCGGAAGTAGTCGCTCTCGCCGCTGTAGATGGTGAGGCCGAAGATGCCCACCGGCACGTTGCCCCCGTCGACGATCAGCGTGTCGGCGGCGGTCGCCACCCGGTCGGCGAACGTCTGGTTGCAGTTGCCGCCGCTGCAATAGTGGACGTTCGAGGCCACCCAGCGAAAGTCCGACTCCGCGAGCCTGCCGAGTGTGTAGAGCGGGTCGGCTTTCTCCAGCTCGTGGTTGCCGAGGGTGGCGACCATGCGCCGGTCGAAGGCGCCGGCGTCGCCGTCCAGCATGTTCATCAGGCGCGTGACCGGGCGTGCCGCGAGGTATTTGCTCATCACCGAGGGGAAGAGCGCGTCGCCGGCGTGGAGGAGGAGCACCGGCGTGCCGTCGGCCTCCAGGCGGAGGCGCTCGGTACGGATGCGGGCCATGCCGCCGACGCTCCCGTTCTCCAGCCCCTCGATCTTGTAGACGTCGTTGAGCTGGAGGATGCGGAAGTGGCCGTCGGCGAGCGCGGCGGTCGCGTGCAGGAAGAGGAGTGCGGCGAAGGTGATGCGCATGCCGCCATTGTCTCGTATCCTTCGCGCGCATGAGACGCATCGGCCTGTTCGTCTTCTTTCTCGCCTCCCTCGCCGCCTCCGCCGCCCCCCTCCCCTCCCCCTCCCAGTTCCTGGGCTTCGAGGTGGGCGCGGACCGCAAGCTGGCCGATTACCGGCAGATCGTCTCGTACTTGAAAGCGCTCGACGACGCCTCGCCGCGCGTGCAGCTCGAGACCCTCGGCAAGACGACGCTCGGCGAAGAGATGGTCATGGCCGTGATCTCCTCAGAGGAGAACATGCGCAACCTGGAGCGCATCCGTGATGACGCGCGCCGGCTGGCCGATCCGCGCGGTTTGTCCGAGGGGCAGATCGACGCGCTGGTGAACGACGGGAAGTCGATCGTCCTCGTCACGTGCAACATCCACTCGAACGAAATCGCCTCCAGCCAGATGGCCATGGAGTGGGCCTACGACCTGGCCCGCGCCGACGACGCGGAGACCAAACGGCGGCTCTCCAGCGTCGTTCTGCTGCTCGTCCCGTCGCTGAACCCCGACGGGCAGATCATGATCACCGACTACTACCGCAAGTACCTCGGCACGCGCTACGAAGGCGGCCGCCTGCCCTGGCTCTATCACCATTACGTCGGCCACGACAACAACCGCGACTGGTTCATGCTCACCCAGATCGAGACGAAGAACCTGTCGCGGGCGATCTACAAGCGGTGGTATCCGCAACTCTTCGTAGACGAGCACCAGATGGGGAGCGAAGGGCCGCGGATGTTCATCCCCCCCTTCGCCGACCCGGTCGATCCCGACGTCCATCCGCTCATCTGGCGCGAGGCGAACCTGGTCGGCACCAACATGGCTTTCCGGCTCGAGCAGCAGAAGAAGAGCGGCCTCATTTACGGCTACTCGTTCGATGCCTACTGGCTGGGCGGCACGCGCAACACCGGCTGGTGGAAGAACATCACGGGCCTGCTCCTGGAGACCGCCTCGGCGCGCATCGCCACGCCGGTGGAGGTCTCGCCGACGGAGCTGCGCGGCGGGCAGAAGGGGCTCATCGACTACAAGGCGACCATCAATCATCCGAACCCCTGGAAGGGCGGCGTCTGGCGGATGCGCGACATCATGGACTACGAGCGCATCGCCTCGGATGCGCTGCTGGAGACGGCCGCCGACC
>DATEOX010000495.1:0-2457 GCA_035273585.1 Thermoanaerobaculia bacterium | reverse complement strand
CCGCTAGCGGCTGGAAGCGGGGCATCTCGCGGTTCGTCTTGGAGCGGAACAGGCCGCGGCCGTTCTCGATGTAGAGCATCCCGCGGAAGCCGTCCAGCTTCAGCTCGTAGCGCCATTCGCGGCCGACCGGGAGCACGCGGCTGAGGGTGGGACGGAGGGGCTCGATCACCGGGGAACGCATCGGTGTCCAGGCTACCCCGGCACACGCCGGAACCGCTGTCTCCTACAGGACGTGTCGACCGTGCAGGGTGGACGCCGCCCAGCGCTCTACACCGGGGAGACTCCGCGGCCCAACAAATACGAGACGAGATAATTGAGGTCCGCCGCGTTCACGGCACCGTTGCCGTCGACGTCGCCCCCTTGCATCGGAGCAGGACCGCCGGCGAAGAGGAAGTTCGTCAGGTAGAACGCGTCGGCGTCGTTCGTGACGCCGTCGCCGTTCACGTCCCCCTTCGTGTGCGTGCTCCAGCGGATGCGGCCCAGCGCGCCGCTGCGGTCCAGCCAGTAGAGGCTCCCATCGTGCCCGACGAGCAGGTCGACCGGGCCCGAGATCGCGGTGACGAAGTCGTTGGAGACGTTGCTCGTGTTCAGGCGATGGATCCAGCCGCCGCAGAGGTCGGAGAAGAAATACGACTCGACGAACGAGGCGGGGAACTGCCGCACCTCGGGGGCGTAGAACGTCCCGCCGGCGATGGCGCACTCCGGCGCGTTCGCATTCGCGTAGTAGTACGTCGGCGTGATGAAGCTCGGGTTGTTCGTCGGCCCCTCGGTCGTCGGCCAGCCGTAGTTGCCGCCGGCCATGCCGTCGTTGATCTCCTCCCACGTCCCCTCGCCAACGTCGTCGATGAAGATCCGCCCGCTGACCGGATGGATGCCGAAGGTGAACGGATTGCGCAGCCCCAGGGCCCAGATCGAGCGATTCACGCCGGATGCGGTGCCGTAGAACGGGTTGTCGATGGGGATGGAGCCGTCGTTGTTCAGGCGGTGCATCTTGCCCAGGAGGTTGCTCAGCGTCTGCGAGTTCGACGGCACCGCGTTCTCGCCGACGGCGGCGTAGAGCTTCCGGTCCCGGCCGAAGTGGAGCGCCCCGCCGTTGTGGTTCGTGGCCGAGAGGTTGTTGAACTCGAAGAGGACGTACTCGCTGCCCGGCGCGGCCACGTCGCCCGCGGCGGTGAAGCGGCTGATGCGGTTGTGGATGAGCGGCGTGGTGGCCGTGTAGTAGACGTAGACGAATTGATTGGTGAGGAAGTCGGGATCGAACGCGACGCCGAGGAGGCCGCGCTCGCCCGCGGAATTGACGGTGAGAGTGACAAAAGGTGTCGCCAGGAGCGCGTCGTTTTTGACCACCCGCAGCGCGCCGCCCTGCTGGCAAACGAAGATGCGGCCGTCGGGCGCCATGGCCATCGCCGTGGGGGTGTTGATCACATCGGTGAGGATCGTCTGCGTGAATCCGGAGGGGACGGTCGCCGCCTGCGCCGCGAGTTGCCAGCAGACGGCGAGGGCGAGAAGGCAGGCTTTGAGGCGCATGGCGATGAGCTCCGCCCGCAGGCGAGCAAACGGTCTGCCATCGAACGCCGCGGCACATTGCTTGCTTCGCAAACGGCGTTCAACCGGCCTGTCATGTACCGCAAGCTCCTCCCCCTCGCCATCCTTCTGCTCGCCGCCGCGGCCAGCGCGCAGGACGTCCTCACGATCGGTAGCGGCCAGGCGGCGAGCGGCGGCAGCGTGGCCATCCCAGTCTTCCTCCGCGACGTGAGCGGCACGCCCCTCGGCATGGACGCCGGGAGCGGCAAGCGCATCCAGGGCATCGCCTTCAAGGTCCTCTTCCCGACCGAGACCGTCTCTTCCGTGACGTTCGCCCGCTCCGGCGTGACCGCCGCCCCGGCGCCGCTCTTCCAGTCGACGCCGACCGGCTCCGGCTTCTGCTCCGTGCTCCTCTCCTTCAGCGAGACGGCCAGCCCGATCCCCTTCACGTTGAACGCCGCGCCGCCGGGCGACCAGATCGGGACGCTGACGGTGATGCTCCAGCCGACGGCGATCGCCGGCAGCACGGCTCTCCTCACGCTCCATCCGGCCAGCGCCCTGCTCTCGAATCAGGCGGGGACGACGTCGGAGTCGGTCGCCAACGGCAGCCTCGCGCTGGTGAACGGCAGCGTCACGGTCGCGAGCACCCTCGCCGCGCCCGCCGCACTGGTGGCCACGGCGGTCGGCACGTCGCAGGTCGACGCGACCTGGCTGCCGGCGGCGAGCGCGCATCACTACGAGATCTGGCGCAGCTCGCACGGCGGCGCCTCCGCGCCCGCCGGCACCTCCTCCGGCACCACGTTCTCCGATACGAACGTCAGCGCCGGGACGACGTATCTGTATCGCGTCCGCGCCGTCGACGCGGGCGGCGGCGCTTCGCCGTTCAGCAACCTCGATCCGGCCACGACGATGATCTTCACCGACGACCCGCTC
>DATEOX010000494.1:0-5184 GCA_035273585.1 Thermoanaerobaculia bacterium | reverse complement strand
GAACGGTTATTCCCGCTGGGACAGCTGTAGAGCCATACAGCTGTAAAGCTGTACAGCTATGCCCCCTACATCTCAAACAGACTGCTCACCGAGTCCTCGCTGTGGATCCTCTTGATGGCCTCGGCCAGGAGGCTGCCGATGGAGAGGGTCTTGAGCTTGGAGCACTCAGCCTGTTTGTCCTCGGTGGGGATGCTGTTGGTGGTGATGACGCTGTGGAGCTGGGAGTTGTTGATGCGGCCGATGGCGGGGCCGGAGAGCACGGCGTGGGTGCAGGCGGCGGAGATCGAGCGGGCGCCCTGGTCCACCAGCGCCTGGACCGAGTGGATCAGCGTCCCGGCCGTGTCGATGATGTCGTCGACGATGAACACGTTCCGCCCCTCCACCTCGCCGATGATGTGCATCACCTCGGTCTGGTTCTTCGCGAACCGCCGCTTGTCGATGATGGCCAGCGAGGCCCCGAGCCGCTTCGCGTAGGCGCGGGCGCGCTCCACGCCGCCGGCGTCGGGCGAGACGATGGTCAGGTCCTCGAGGTCCTGGAGCTGCTTGAGGTAGCCGACGATCACCGGCGCGGCGAAGAGGTGGTCCACGGGAATGTTGAAGAAGCCCTGGATCTGCGCGGCGTGCAGGTCGAGGGTGAGTACGCGGTCCGCGCCGGCGGCGCTGATCAGGTCCGCGGCCAGCTTGGCCGTGATCGGCACGCGCGGCTTGTCCTTCCGGTCCTGCCGGGCGTAGCCGTAGTAAGGCAGCACGGCGGTGATGCGGCTGGCCGAGGAGCGCTTGAATGCGTCGAGCATGATCAAGAGCTCCATGAGGTTGTCGTTGACCGGCGGGGAGGTGGGCTGGATGACGAAGACGTCGGCGCCGCGGACGTTCTCGTCGATCTGCACGTAGTTCTCGCCGTCGGAGAAGCTGTAGAGCGTCACGGTGCCCGGCGCGGCGCCGAGGAGCTCACAGATCTCGTTGACCAGGGATTCGTGCGCGCGGCCGGAGAAGATTTTCAACTGGCGGCTCAAAGCGGGGGGATTATAGAGGCAGTTGCTGGTTGCTAGTTGCTGGTTGCTAGTAGAAGCGTCTGGCCGGATGTCCTACTAGCAACCAGCAACTAGCAACCAGCAACTTCTCATGCCGTAGCCGCCGCCGGCATGTGCCACAGCACCGAGGCATCGAACAGGCGCAGCGCGCGCGTGTGGCTCGCGCCGCCCCGGATGGCGATGGTCGCGGCGTGATCGTCGCCGACGGCGAGGTGCTCGAGCTGCCAGTCATCCGCATGGTCGGCGATGCCGTGGAAGGCGATCGACGGACGCTCGCCGGCGTCGAAGGAGATGCTGAAGCCGTCGAGCGGCAGCAGCAGCCCGAGACCGCGCGCCTTGAGGTAGGCCTCCTTCGCCGTCCAGAGCTGGAAGAAGCGGCGCGCGCGGCGGTGCTCCTCGAGCGCCAGCAGCGCCTCCCGCTCGGCCGGCGAGAAGAATCGCTGGGCGATCGACTCGACCCGGAAGTCGCGGTCGATGCGCTCGACGTCCACCCCCACCTCCGCCCCGCGTACGACGAGCATGGCGATGAGGCTGGAGGTGTGGGAGATGCTGAAGGAGAGGTCCTGCCCGTGACGCGACGAGATGCGCGGCTTGCCGTGCTCCGCGCGGTCGAACTGCCACGCCGCCGGATCGACGTCGGCGTACTGCGAAAGCGTCAGGCGGACGAGGGCGCGCGTCACGGTAAACGCCCGCCGGAGATGAGGATAGCGAAGGCGCATCTGCCGCGCGCTCTCTTCGCTGCTCATCAGGGCGGCCGCTCCCGTTACCTGTTCGGGCGGAAGCTGGTCGAGCCGTAACAACCAAAGATCCGCCTCGCCGTCTCCGAGGCTTATACAGGGCATCTGAAGAAGGAGTGATGGGGAGCGGGATTTCCCTACCCTCGAAGTGAGGGGCGCCACTCTTGCGCGTCTGTGGTGTCTGTCCATCATGACCAAGATCCGCATGCTGCTCCTGTCAGTTCTCGTCACCGCGGCGGTACCGCTGTTCGCGGAATGCGACGCGGTGCGCGCCCTGGTGAGAGTCGCAGCCGATGACGATGCCGCGCGGATCGCGGCCGCACCGCTGCCGGCTTCCGTGGAGTCGCTGCGCGCCCTTCCCGCGCCACGCCCGCTGCCGCAGCAGCAGCGCGTCGAACCGACCGAGACGACGATCTACACCGTCACGGCGACGCTCGTCGAATACACGGGTGGCGGTGACGACGATCAGCACCTCGTGCTCTCCGATGAAGCAGGGCGGACGATCGTGGCCACGATTCCGGCGGCGCGGTGCAGCAGCGGCAGCCGCTTCGCGGCCGCCATCGAGCGGGTGCGGACGGAGCTCGCGAGCCGCTTTCCGTCGACGCCGACGTACCGGCCCGCCGGCGTGCCGGTGGAGATCAGCGGCGTCGGCTTCTTCGGCTTCCTGCAGGATCAGCGCGGCCTCGCACCGAACGGCATCGAGCTTCGGCCGGTAACGACGATCAACCTCGCGCCCGACCTCGCGCCCGCCCCGCCGCGCCGCCGCCGAGCGCTCGGTGTGCCGGTGGCGTGTGCGCGTCCGACGCTCCTGCTCAACCTCTCGCGCTCCGCCATCTGCTCGGGCGAGACGTCCGTCCTGTCGTGGCAGGCCTCCGACCCGAAAGCGTCCGTCACCATCGACCAGCTCGGGGCGAACTTTCCGGCCTCAGGCAGCGCGACCATCGGCGCAACGGAGGCCCGCGTCTACTCGGGACGCGCTTCGAACGGCTGCGGGGTCGGCTCGGAGGCCACGGCCGTCCTCTCCATCCTCCCCTCCCCCGCCGCCACCCTCTCCACCAGCGCGAGCTCGGTCCCGCAGGGCGGCAGTGCGACGCTCACCCTCGTCACGGCGAATGCGACGTCATGGACGCTCATCTCCTCGATCGGCAATCCGCTGAGCGTCACGAGCGGGACAACGAACGGGCAGCGGACCGCGACCTACACGGCGTCGCGTCCGGGCGTGGACAACGTCGCGCTCTCCGTCACCGGCGCCTGCGGCACTGCCGATCGCGCGGTGGTCATCACCGTCACGACCACGCCTACGCCGACGCCGCAGCCTCCCGGCGGGGGCCTGCTCTGCTGCGACGGCACCCGTTCGGCGAGCTGCTTCAGTTGCTCGAGCAAGCAGGGCTGCTGCAGCAATCACAACGGCGTCTGCGGCTGTCCGTGATGCCCGCGTCCCTGGCTCTCCCCCTGTCATCCTGAGCCGCGGAGACGGCGAAGGATCCGTCCCTTCAGGCGCCGCGCGAGATCGGTACGGATCCTTCGCTTCGCTCAGGATGACACGTCGTTCCTACATCACCTTCTCGATCGTGATCGGCAGGTCCCTCACCCGCTTGCCCGTCGCGTGGAACACCGCGTTCGCGATGGCCGGCGCGACGCCGACGATGCCCACCTCACCGATGCCCTTCACGCCGATCGGGTTCACGTGCCGGTCCTTCTCCTCCACCATGATCACGTCGATGGGCGGGATGTCGGCGTTCACCGGCACGAGGTACTCGCCGAAGTTGACGTTCGTGAACGAGCCGAAGCGGCGGTCGAGGTGCGTCTGCTCGAGCAGGGCCATGCCGATGCCCTGGATGATGCCCCCCAGGTACTGGCTGCGCGCCGTCTTCTCGTTGAGCACGCGGCCCGCCGCGAACGCGCTCACCATCCGCCGCATCCGCACCAGCCCCAGATCCGGATCGACGGACACCTCGGCAAAGTGGGCGCCGAACGCGTGCGAGGCGTACGTTGCCTCCTCCGGGTCGGGCTTCGCATCGACCTTCACCTCGATCGACGGCAGGTAGTGGCGGCCCAGCAGCGCCGCCCAACTGTCGCCCGCGGCGAGCTCGCCGCCGCCGTTGAGCTCCGTCAGTTTGGCCTTCAACTCGCTCGCCGCCTGATGGACGGCCGAGCCGACGCTCGCCGCGGTCATCGAGCCGGCGGAGATCGGCGCCTGAGGCAGCGTCGTGTCGCCATACTCGAAGCGCACCCGCTCGAACGGGACGCCCAGCGCCTCGGCGGCGACCTGCCGCATCACCGTCGCCGTGCCCATCCCCATCTCGTGCGTGCCGGTGGAGACGACGACCGTGCCGTCGGCGTCCATCCGCGCCCGCACGGAGGCGGGCGAGCGGTGGGCCGGATAGGTCGCGCCGGCCATGCCGTAGCCGATGAGCAGCCGCCCGTCGCGCATCGAGCGAGGCTCCGGGTTGCGCCGCCCCCAGCCGAAGCGCGCCGCCGCCTGCTCGTAACACTGCCGCAGCGACTTGCTCGACCACGGCTTGTGCTCCGTCGGATGCTCATCCGCGTGATTGACGAGGCGCAGCGCGATCGGGTCCATCTTCAGCGCGTACGCCAGCTCGTCCATGGCCGACTCGATGGCGAACATTCCGGGGTTCTCGCCGGGCGCGCGCATGTACGTGCCGCTCGGGAGGTTCAGCTCGACGACCTTGTTCGAAGCGCGGATGTTCGGGCAGGCGTAGATCATCCGCGTCGGACGGGTGAAGCGCTCGTTGTAGTCGGAGACGCGGTTGCCCTGGCTGATCCCCTCGTGGATGAGGGCCGTCAGTTTGCCGTCGCGGCTCGCGCCGAGGGCCACCCGCTGCTCGGTCTCCGGGCGGTGGCCATTCGTGAAGAAGAGCTGCTTGCGCGCGAGCCAGAGCTTCACCGGGCGGTTCACCACCCGCGCGGCCATCGCGCCGATGATCACGTGCGGCCAGCTCGAGCCCTTGCTGCCGAACGCGCCGCCGACGTACGGCGAGAGGACGCGGATGTTCTGCATCGGGATCCCGAACGCGCGGGCCATCGTGGCCCGGGAGGCGAAGATGTTCTGGGAGGAGTCGTGCAGCGTGAGGCGGTCGCCGTCGAAGGCGACGACGATCGAGTGCGCCTCCATCGGATTGTGATGCTCATACGGCGTGGTGTAGGTCTGGTCGATCTTCACCGGCGCGGATGCGAATGCGGCGTCCGCATCGCCCATGTTCAGCGGCGGCGCCTGCGCCGAGCCCTTCTCCACCGCCTCCCCGCGGAGCTTGCGCATGTCAGTGCGGGGCGGCGTCTCGTCGTAGGCGATCTTCACCAGCGTCGCGGCGTGCGTAGCCTGCTCCAGCGTCCCGGCCACGACGACCGCGATCTGCTGCCCGAGGTAGTGGATCTCCGGGCCGGAGAGGGGGATG
>DATEOX010000493.1:0-2376 GCA_035273585.1 Thermoanaerobaculia bacterium | reverse complement strand
CTACGAGGAGCACATCAGCGTCTACCCGGCGCCGCGCGGCGCCGGGAAGCTCGACGACGAGGTGGCGCCGTATGTAGCCGGCAAGGGCACGCTGCGCTTTCCGCTCGATGAGCCGATTCCGTATGCGCTGATCCGCAAGGTGGTCGAGCATCGCGTGCGGCAACGGCGCCGCTGACGGATGTGCTGCCGCCGGCGAGGAGCGTGCCGTCGGACCCGCCGCCCGCCCCCGCGGCAGCGTCGTGTGAATGCGATCCGCCATCGCATGGATGCGTCCCCGCATGCGATGCGATCCACCGGCGGCGGCAAACGTTGCGGGCAGGGGAGGGTGCTCTCGTACCGCCGGCAGAGACGCGAACATCGTCGGACAGGAAAGCCCCCGCGCCTACGCCGAAGGAAGATGGCTGGAGCAAACCTAACCGCGAGGTGGCGCCGACGTCCCATGTCTCGGAGGTACCCGTGAACAGACCCGTTCTGATTCCGTTGCTCTTCGTCGTCGCCGCCTGCACATCGACGAATGCGAATCGCGCCAGGAGCTTCGAGCGCGAGGCGGACGAGATCCGCAACACGCTCTACATACCCGGCATGTCCGTCGCGATCGTCCAGAACCAGAAGGTCCTTTGGACGCGCGGCTTCGGATATGCCGACCTCGAGAAGAAGGTGCCTGCCACGCCGGACACGCTGTACAGCGTCGCCTCGGTAACGAAGACTTTCGGCTCGACGCTGCTGATGCAACTGGTGGAGAAAGGCGAGGTCGCGCTCGATGAACCGATCGCCAAATACCCGCCTTCGAGGTACGCAGACGCGATCACGAACGAGCGCGTGCAGATCCGCCACATCCTCAGTCACACGTCCGAAGGCACGCCGGGCGAACGATTCTCGTACAACGGCAACATCTACGACGCAATCACGAGCGTCATCGAGAAAAAGTACGGCGCGCCGTTTCGGGACGTGCTCACGCGACAAATTCTCGATCCGCTGCAAATGACGGAGAGCGTCCCGGGCCACAACGTGATCGACGATCCGGAGCTCGCGCGCCGCTACGCGCCCGCGCTCGCGCGCTTCGCCACGCCATACACGCTCTACGGCAACGGGGAGATCATTCGCGATAACTATCCGAGCAAGGACATCGGCGCGTCGGCAGGTCTGCTTTCAACGGTGCGCGATCTCGCGAAATACGATGTGGCCATCGATCGCCACGTTCTGCTCCAGTCGAAGACGCAGCAGCTTGCGTGGACGCCGTTCCTGTCGAATGCGGGGAAGCCACTCCCGTACGGACTGGGCTGGTTCGTCGGGGACTACCGCGGCGAGCGGCTCGTCTGGCATAGCGGAAACTGGGGCCACGGGTTCTCCGCGCTGTATGTGAAGGTACCGGCGAGGAATCTCTCAATGATTCTTCTGGCGAACAGTGAAGCGCTGAGCGATCCCTTCTGGGTACCAGGCGAGACGAATCCGTTCATCTGCTCGTTTCTCCGACACTTCGTTTTCAACGGCGACGATTCGTGCAAGGAAGCTGCGCAGGGGGCGATGAACAAGTGGCTGGAAGGACGCGCCGCGCGTGCGGAGCCGACGATCACGCTCGACGAAGCCGTCCTCGCCTCGTATGCCGGTGAGTACCAGCTGAGCGAGAAGCGGACACACACGGTCACCCGCGAGGGAACGCACATCTTCATCGACATTCCGAGAAAGGGCGATCGATCGGAGATGTTCGCGTCCCCGAAAGGCGATTTCTTTTTCAAGCTGCCCACAACCACGCGCGTGCGATTCCTGCGCGAAGGCGCTGCGGTCACGGGGCTGGAATTCGGCTTCGGCGAAGGCGAGGCGCCGATTCAGGCGAAGAAGATTCGCTGAGTCGCTCCGCGGGACCGGCCGCGCAGGTTACCGTCAGACCCGTTACGCGGACCGAAGCACATGCAATTTCACGGCGCGGGCCGGTGGTGCAGGCGGCCGACCGCCAGGTCGACGACCTTCATCCCTGTCCCAAACTCGCACCGAGCGCGACGAGAAGCTCGTCCAGTTGGTCGAACGTCTCACCCATCCCACTCTTCTCCCCGGAGGCCATGGCAGCGTCGAGAGCCTCCTTCGAGGGGTAGAGCTCGTGCAGGACCAGCAGCGTCTTGCCTCCCTTCTCTTCCAAAGTCAGCGTGGTGACGGGACCACCGTCTTCACCTTCGTCATTGGTCCAGACCAGGCGCGAGTGCGGCGTCACTTCGAGGTACCTGCCGAAGAACGCCATGGGCTCCGAGTCACCGTGGCGGAAGACCAAACGGTATCGGCCCCCGACACGAACATCCGCGTCGCAGGAAAGCAGAGACAGACCAAACGACTTTGGTACCCACCACTGCTTGAGCAGCTCGGGCTTGGTCCACGCCTCGAACA
>DATEOX010000492.1:0-3699 GCA_035273585.1 Thermoanaerobaculia bacterium | reverse complement strand
CGCGTTCGTGCTGGGTCATCGGGCGGGCCACCGGCGGCTCGCGCCGGCCGTAGTTCGCCGCCTCGCCGGCCCGGATGAAGATCGGCTCCGGCCGCAGCTCCGACTTCAGCTCCACGATCCCTTCGAACACGCGCAGCGTCGTCTGTCCGTTCTTGTCGACGTCGACGTCGTATTGCGTGCCGCGCACGGCGAGTAGCGCGCCGGGCGTCTTCACAATGCGCGGCTCGCTGCCGGTGATCTTGTCGAAGATCGCATGCAGCCGTCCGCGCTCCAGGGAGAGGATCACGCCCGGCGTTCCTTCCGCGAGGCGGACGTCGGTCGAGCCGAACAGCTCGAACTTCGCCTGGTAGCGCTCCGAGGCGATGAGGGCATAGGAGAACCAGCCCGTCTGCACCTTGTCCCCGCCCTGCGCGCGCTGGCCGCGCGCGACCTTCTGCTCCTGCGCGCCGCTGGTGAGCGTCACCGTGCGCCGCACGTCGTCGAAGCGGTAGTCGATCGGCGCCTGTGCCGCCGCGCCGAATGCCGAAACAGTGAGCACTGCTGCAACCAGGATCTTCATGACGGGCCTCATGGTTTCTCGATGCCGAGCCGCTTGATCTTACGGGCGAGGGTCTTTCGTTCAATGCCGAGAATGAATGCCGCCTGCGTCTGATTCCCGGCCGTGGCAGCCAGCACGGCGATGATGTGCCTCCGCTCGGCCTCATCCAGCGGCACCAGATCATCCGCCGCCGGCTCATCCGGCTCCTCCGCGACCACGTCTGCCTCGGCGCGCGGCGCGATGTTCCGCAGCGCCCGCTCCGCCGCCGCGGCATCCACGAGTCCGCCGGAATCGATCGCCATCCGCCGCAGCACCAGCTCCAGCTCCCGCACGTTGCCCGGCCACGGATGCGCCTCCAGCACGTCGAGCACCGCGCGCGACGGCCCCGGCACCGACTCGCGATGCAGCTCCGTGGCGATGCGCCGCCGGAAGTGATCGACGAGCAGCGGGACGTCCGACCGTCTCTCGCGCAGCGGCGGCACGGCGATCTCGTATCCGGCCAGCCTGTAATACAAATCCTCCCGAAACCGCCCCTCGGACACGAGCCGCTTCAGATCGCGATGCGTCGCGGCCACAATGCGCACCGACACGCGGTGGCTCTTCTCCGCGCCGAGCGGCGTGACCATGCCGTCCTGGAGGAAGCGGAGGAGCTTGACCTGGAAGGAGGCGGAGATGTCCCCGATCTCGTCGAGGAAGAGCGTGCCGCCGTCCGCGCGGGAGAGCGCGCCGCGCCGGTCGGCGCGCGCGTCGGTGAACGCGCCGCGGGTGGTGCCGAAGAGCTCCGCTTCGAGCAGCGTGTCGGGGATCGCGCCGCAGTTGATGGCCAGGAACGGCCCGTCCGCGCGCGCCCCGAGATCGTGGATCGATTGCGCGACCAGCTCCTTGCCGCTGCCGCTCTCGCCCAGGATGAGCACCGGCACGGCGAGCGATGCCACGCGCGCGATGGCCTTGTACATGGCCACCATCGACGGATGCGCGCCGACGATGCGCGACGGCGGCCCCGGCTCGATCTCCGCCGTCTCCGGCTCGCGCTTGCGCACCGCATCGGCCACGCGGGCGATGAGCTCCGACAGCTCGAACGGCTTGGCGATGTAGTCGAAGGCCCCGAAGCGATGCGCCAGCGCGGTCGTCTCGATGCTGCCGCGGGCGGTCATCAGGATCACCCGCGGCGGGTCGCGCTGCTCGGAGATCGCCTGCAGCAGCGCGAGGCCGTCCTGCCCCGGCATGTAGATGTCGCTGACCACCACGTCGACGCGGTGCTCGCGCAGCGTCTGCAGCGCCGAGCCGGCGTCGGAGGCCTGCAGGATGCGATGCCCGACCTTCTCCAGGGCCAGGGCCGCGCTCTCCCGGATGCCGGCGTCGTCGTCGACCACGAGCACGCGCGCCATCAGCTCGCCTCCGCCGGCCCCTCACCCGGCCTCCGGCCACCCTCTCCCCGCGCGGCGGGGAGAGGGGCTGGGGGTGAGGCCGGCGCGAGGGACAACGCGAAGCGGAAGCGCGAGCCGCCGCCGTCCGCCTCGGCCAGCGTCACCGCGCCGCCATGCCAGCGCGCGACCTCCGCCACGAGCGAAAGCCCGAGGCCGAGCCCCTGCGTGCCGCCGGCTGTCGTGCCGCGGAAGAAGCGGTCAAAGATCCGCGCGCGCTCCTCGGGCGCGATACCCGGGCCGCGGTCCTCCACATCCAGCACCGCCTCGGCGCCGCGGCGGCGGACGGCAACGGTCACCGGCGCGTCGGTGTACTTCAGCGCGTTGCCGACGAGGTTGTCGATCACCCGCTCGATGAGCGCCGGGTCGGCGCGGACGAAGACTCCGGGGTCGGCGTGCAGCATCAGGTCGCGGTCGGCACCGGCGCGCAGCAGCTCCAGGCGAGCGCCGGCCAGTTCTCCGAGGTTGATGATGGATGACGAGGCGTCGAAGTTGCGCAGCGGCAGACGTTCGAGGTCGAGGAGCACGGAGACCATCGACTGCAGTTTCCCCGCCTCGGACTCCAGCAGCGAGGCCACGCGCCGCCGCTCGGCGTCCGTCAGCTCGAAGCCGGCCAGCAGTTGGGAGAGGCCGCGCATCGAGGCCAGCGGCGTCTTCAGCTCGTGGGCCAGAAGGCGCTTCGACTCCGCCTCCTCTTCCCGCCGCGCGCGACTCTCGCGCAGCGCCTCGGTCATCCGCACCATCTCCACGCTGCCGATCGTAACCGTCACCGTGGCCATGAGACTGACGCACGGCACGGCGATGCCTTTTTGTAGCATCGCCAAGCCGCCGATGACGATCGCGATCGCGCTTACCGCCGCGATGATGCGCGGCCTCCTGCCGAGGATTGCCGCGACGACGACCGCGGCGAGGATGCCGCTCACGATCGGCGGCAGTCCGCGGATCGTCTCCCCGCGAATCAGCGACTCGGCCGCCGCCGCGTGCACGGTGACGCCCGGGTCTTGGATGCCGCCCGAGACCGGCGTCAGCACCCGGTCGCCGGTGCCGAAGGCGGTCGGCCCGATGAACACCAGCTTTCCTTTCAGCGCCGCGCCGTTCAGCCGGCTGGCCGTGATGCGCGGTACCTCGCGAGGCGGCGTCCGGAACGCCGGCGCGATCGATTGCGCCACGGGAATCGGCCGCCCGGTCACGAGTGACGCCGCCTCCAGCGAGAGCGCGGAGAGGGCCCGGTCGCGGCTCTGCTTCGTCGACGCCACCCGGCGCATGATCCCGTCGTGATCGAGCTCGAAGTTGCCGTGCCCAGCCCGCACCGCGAACGGCGGCGCCAGCCACTCGCCATGCTCGTCCAGCACCGCCACCGCGATCGTCGGCGCCCGTTGCATCGCCGCCGCCAGCGCCTCGTCCCCCTCGCGCGGCTCCGCCAGCAGCACGTCGAGAATGATCCCCCGCGCCCCGGCGTCCGCCGCCGTCCCGATCACTTCCGCCAGCCGCGCCCGCGGCCAAGGCCACGGTCCGACCTCCCGCAGCGACTCCTCATCGATGGCCACGACGACGGTCTGCGAAGCCGCCCGCCGCGGCAACACGCGCATGGCCAGATCGCGCACCGGCAGCTCCACCGCATCCGCCGCGCCGAAGGCCAGCAGCGCCGTGACGAAGACGCCCGCCAGGAGCGCGAAGAGGATGCGCATGGTGCATGGTGGCGCGCGGGCGTCCCGCCCGCAAGCCGGCGGGCGTCCT
>DATEOX010000491.1:0-6103 GCA_035273585.1 Thermoanaerobaculia bacterium | reverse complement strand
ATTATCGATGAAAGCGGCCGAGCGCGTCAGCGCAGTAGCATCGCCACCGCCCCCACCACCCCCACCCCGCATGCGGCGGCCAGCGAGACGAGCAGGCGGTCCTGGCGGCGGGCGCGGGCGAGCGCGTCGCCGTAGGGCATCGTGGTGTGGGCGATCATCGTGTAGAGGGGGAGCCACGTCGACGGCGCGAGGCGGTTGAGCCAGACGTCCATCCGCTTGCGCAGGACGAAGAGCGGGGACTGCACGCGCTGGCGGAGCTCGATGAAGTTCTCCTTCGACAGCTCGGCCAGCGTGTCGGTGTGAGGGCGGCGGGAGCGCTCGTAGGCGCGGAAGGCGTCGAGGCGGGACGGGTGGGCGGCGAGGGCGGCGGCCAGCGCGGAGCAGTCCTCGAACGCGGAGTTCATCCCCTGGCCGTAGAACGGGTAGACGGCATGGCAGGCGTCGCCGACGAGGACGATCCAGTCGCCGAGGTGCCACGGCGCGGTACGCGTCGTAACCAAGGAGCCGACCGGGTGGCTCGTCCATTGGGCGAGGAGCTCGGGCAACAGCGGCACGAGGTCGGGGAAGTAGCGGGCGAAGAATGACGTGATGTCGGACGGCGTCGCAAGCGTGGCGAAGCTGTCCGGGCCATCGAAGGGCAGGAACAACGTCAGCGTGTGCGAGCCGTTGCGGTTCGCGTGGGAAACGATGAGGCAGTGGCCGCGGGGCCAGACGTGCAGCGCGTTGAGGCGCAGTTGCGAGCTGCCGTCGGCGCGCGCCGGGAGGTTCAGCTCCTTGTACCCCCACTCCAGGAACTCCTTGCTGAAGTTCGCCCGCTGGCCGCGCTGCATCTCCTCCCGCACCTTCGAGAATGCGCCGTCCGCGCCGACGATCCAGTCGGCGGTGATCGACGTGACCGCCCCTGATGCGTCCGCGATCGAGACGGAGCGCGACGCGGCATCCACGCCCACGCAGCGATGCTCGAAGTGCAACCTGACCGACGGATGCGCCTCGGCGCGATCGAGCAGCAGGTCATTCAGCTCGTTGCGGTCGATGGAGTGCAGCACTTCCTGGCGGTTCTTACCGTAGGGCTGGAAGCGCTGGTGCCCGTCGAGCGTGTGGATGACGCGGCCCTCCATCGGGACGGCCAGCGACAGCACCTCATCGCGCAGGCCAACGTCGCCCAGCGCGCCGATGCCGCGCTTCGACAACCCGAGGTTGATCGAGCGGCCGCCTTCGCCGCGGCGGAGTCGCGGATCGGGCCGGCGCTCGTACACGTCCACCCGATGCCCCTCCTGTGCCAGGCGCAGCGCGAAGAGCGAGCCGGCCAGGCCGCCGCCGATGATCGCCACGTGGTCCATGGTCAGGTCGTCACCTCTTCGGGCGTGCGGATCTCGATCTCCGCCGTCACCAGCGCGTCGAGCGCCGCGTCGAAGTTGTTCCGGCTGATCGAGGCGCCGAGGCGGCGCAGATAGGAGCGGATGAAGTCCGCGCGCAGCGGCGGCGGATAGAGCGTCCGGTGAAGGAACGGCAGGTCGGTCTCCACCATGTGCCGGATGGCCACCGCCGGGATGGGGCTGCGCAGCGGGCGGAAGCCGGGGTTGCGCAGGCCGGGGCTCTCGTTGCGCTCGTGGAACTCGCCGATCATCAGGCCGGCATCGACGAAGCGCGCCTTGAGCTCCGACTGCACCGCATCGATGACCTCCGCGTCTTCGATGGCCACGTTCGGGAAGACGATGACCATCGCCTTCCACTGCGCCTCGTCGCCATCCTTCGGCTCGAGCTCGAGGAAGAGGTCGCGGAAGAGGCCGATGATCTCAATGATGGCCTGGCGGTCGCCGCGCCCGAGGGAGCAGTTGGCCAGCCAGATCGTGTCCTGGGCGATGGCGCCGGGGACGAATGGGCAGACCGGCCCTTGCCGGCCGAGCTCGCGGTGCGGGCGGCCGAGGAAGCGGCGCATCCAGGCGGCGGTGATGGCCAGCGGATGGTCGGCGGCCATGAGGCTCTCCACCTGGGCGATGGTGAACAGCTCCGGCGACGCCGCGGTCGGCGGCGCCTCGGAGCGAACCGAGAGGCTCGCGGCGCGCGCGGCATGCGGGCAGCCGGCGGCGAGAGCTTTGTCCTGCAGGTTGTCGTCTGCGCTCATAAGTTCTCCGGGGTCATGCAGCGACGGCCGACGCCGGCTCGACCGGCGCGTCGGCAAGATCGGTCTCGACGTTGCGCAGTCCGCGCACGGCGTAGCCGGCGAGGCCGGCCACCGCCATCGTCAATCCCGAGACGATGAAGATCAGAGCGATGCCGCGTCCGGCGCCGACGCCGATCACGCTACCGACGGAGCCGGCCAGCGGGCCGTTGGGGCGCATCAGCGGCTCGAACACGCGGTCCGCCAGCGGCCCCGCGATGCAGAAGCCGATCGGCATGGCCGCCTCGGAGAGCACGCGCTGGATGGCGAAGCAGCGGCCCTGCAGCGCGGCCGGCACCTTCGTCTGCCAGATCGAGTCCTGCGAGGCATTCATGATGGGCAACGAGATGAAGAAGAGGAGTCCCATCACCGAGACGAACCAGATGTCTGCGCGCAGGCCGTGCGCGGCAAGCATCAGGCCGGCGAAGACGGTGGAGGCGAGCACGCCGTGGATGCGGCGGCGCGGGCCGCCCCAGGCGCTCATCATCAGGCCGCCGAGGAGGAGGCCGATGCCGCCGACCGACATCTGCATCCCGAGGCCGGCAGCGTTGGAAAAGGAGAGGACCATGGGCGTGATCAGGATGCTGACGATGCCGAAGAGGAAGTTCGTGAAGCCGAACAGGCCGAGGAGGCCGAGGAGGCCGGAGCGCTCGCGGACGAAGCGCCATCCTTCCGCCGCCTCGTGCCACAACGCGCCGGCCTGCTCGTGCTCCTCGGACGGCGCGGGGCGCGGGATGTCGACCAGGACGAGGGCGATGATGCCGGCCACGAACGTGACGAAGTCGACGAACAGCACGCCGTAGAGCGAGATGGTCGCCACCAGCACGCCGGCCAGCGCCGGCCCGACGATCTGCGCCGCGGCGAACGCGGTCTGCACCATGCCGTTCGCCCGGGCGAGCTGCTCCTTCGGCACGAGCAGCGGGATGCTGGCCATGTAGGCCGGCACCTGGAAGCCGGTAGCGACGGCCTGCAGGCCGGCGGCGACGTAGATCTCCCAGAGGCCGAGGAGGTTCAGGTAGAGCAGCACGCCGAGACCGAGGACGGTGACGGCGGAGAGGGCGTCGGCGGCGATCATCACCTTGCGCCGATCCCAGCGGTCGACGAGCGCGCCGGCGAACGGCGCGAGCAGGAGCGCCGGCACGGCCATGCAGATGAAGATGAAGGCGTACTGCGTCGTCGAGCCGGTCTTCTGCAGGACCCAGATGCCGACGGCGAACGTGGAGAGGCGCGAGCCGATCACGGAGATCAACTGGCCGATCCAGATCCAGAGGAAAGCGCGGCGACGGGTCATGCATCTCCTTTCAAGGCCACGGCGGGCTCCGGCAGGAGCTGATCGAGGTACAGGTCGAGGAGGACTTCGTCAGCCGCGGGACAGACGATGCCGTGGCGCGCCAGCACCGCCTCGGTGCGGGTGCAGTCGAAGATCGGCTCGCCCTCGTCCGGCTCTTCCATCAACGCCAGGAACTTCGCCAGCGGGTTCTCCGGCGCGTGGCGCAACAACTCGAGCCAGCTCTCGTACGGCTTGATCGAGACCTCGAAGCCGCGCCGGCGCAGCGTGGCGACGAGCGTCTCCAGCGGCAGCATCCGGTTGTTGAAGTAGTGATAGTCGGCCGGCTCGTGCTCGTGCAGCGACAGCGCGACGATGGAGCGGGCGATGTGGTCGACCGGCGCCATGTTCAAGAGCGGCGCGTCGTCCGGGAAGCTGCCGAGCTGCACGCACCCCTTGATCCAACTGTAGAAAAGGTCGGACGGGTTGAGCGCGCCGGTGCGGCTGTCGCCAGTGATGCGCGCCGGGCGGTGGATGGAGACCGGCAGGCCGGCCTCGCGGGCGAGCTGCGCCACGCGGTCGGCCACCCACTTGGTCTCGTTGTATCCGCCGAGGACGTCCCTGCCCGGCGGCAGCTCCGTCGCCTCGGTGACGACGCGTCCGATGCGCGGCTTCGTAAAGTGCACGCCGAGGGTGGAGACGAGGTGGACCGGCTTTCCCATCTCCAATACCGTGCGCGTGCCTTCGACGTTTGCCGCGGCCAGGCGCTCGTACGGCGCGACGAAGTTCACCACGCCGCCGTTGTGGTAGATGACGTCGATGTGCTCCAAGTCTTCGCTGATGCCGAGGCCGGGCTCGGCCAGGTCGCCGAGCAGCGGGACGATTCTTTGCTCGTTGGCTGTGAGGCCGTAGGCGGCGAGGTTCTCGCGGATGCGGCGCATGGCGTCGTGCCTGTTCGCGGCTCTTACGAGGACGTGGACGGTCGCGCTCGTGGCGCGCAGGAGCTCGTCGAGCAGGAAGGCGCCGAGGAAGCCGGTGGCGCCCGTCAGGAGCACGTTTCTCGGTGTGCCTTGATGGGCCGGCTGGAGAGCCGGCCCTACATGCACTGCTCGTACTTTGGACTCCAGCGTTTCTTGCGATTCGGTGCCGGTGGTCAGCAGCGCCGCAAACCTCGCCACGGTTGGGGCGCGAAAGACGGAGCTGAGGGGGAGGTCGACGCCGAAGCGCTCGCGGACGCGGTGGATGAGGGGCATGGTGCGCAGCGAGTCGCCGCCGTGAGCGAAGAAGTCGTCATCGATGCCCAAGGCGTCCGTCTTCAGCACGTCGCGCCAGATCTGCACCAGCTCGCGCTCGGTCTCGTTACGCGGCGGGCGCGACTCGGCGGCGGTGCGCGGCGCCGCGGGGAGCGCATTCAGATCGACCTTGCCGTTGCTCGTCAGCGGGAGGGCGTCCAACGTGACGATCGCCGACGGGACCATGTACTCCGGCAGGCGGTCGTGCAGGTTCAGCTCGGCCTCGCCCACCACGTAGGCCACGAGGCGCTCGTCGCGCTTGACCACCAGCGCGGCGCGGATGCCCGGGTGCGCGAGGATGGCGGCCTCGATCTCGCCCGGCTCGATGCGGAAGCCGCGCAGCTTGATCTGCCGGTCGGCGCGGCCCAGGAAGAGGAGGTCGCCCGACGCGAGCTGCCGCACCAGGTCGCCGGTCCGATAGATCCGCCCCTCGGCGAACGGGTTCGGCGGGAACTCTTCGCGGCCGTGATAGCGCGCCACGCCGACGCCGCCGAGGTACAGCTCGCCCGCGATCCCCTGCGGCACCGGCTCGAGGTGCTCGTCGAGGACATACGCCGAGACGTTCGCGATCGGCTTGCCGATGGGCAGCTCGGTGGTGGTGCATTCGCTGGCGTCGACGGTGTGGTAGGTCGTGGCGCAGACCGTCGCCTCGGTCGGGCCGTAGTGGTTGACGAACCGCACCTGGTGGTTCGTCAGCTTCGCGAAACGGCGGACCTCATCGACGGGCACCGCCTCGCCGCCGACCATCATCAGGCGCAGCGCGGGGATCGTCTGCCACTCCGCGGCCCAGCGGCGCCAGAGTGCGGCCGGCGCGTCGATGGCAGTCACGCGCTGCTCGTTGCAGAAGCGGGCCAGCGCGCGGGCGTCGAGGTCCGCCGGCGACGGGTGGAGGATGAGCGTCGCGCCGGTGGCCAACGCCGGGAAGACGTCGCCCACCGAGGCGTCGAAGTGCAGCGGCGGGATCATCAGCACGCGGTGGCCGGCAAAGCGGTGGCTTTGCGCGAAGGCCAACGTCAGATTGACCGCGGAGCGGTGCGACACCACGACGCCTTTCGGCGTGCCGGTCGAGCCGGAGGTGTAGATGACGTACGCGTTGTCACCCGGCGCCACCGTCATGCTGTCGTTCAGGAGCCAGTCGAGGCGTTCCCGCGGCGTGGCCGGATCGATCGGCAGGTACGCCGCGCCCGCTTTCAGGATGCCGAGCACCTGGGCGATCGACCGCGGCGTCCGGTCGGCGAGGAAGGGGACGACGTGCGCCTCGATGGTCGCGGCGATCTCGTCCGACCATGCGTCCAGCTCCGCGTACGTGATGTCGTTGACGGCGAACGCCTCGGGTGTGCGGGCGGCCTGGGCGCGGAAGAGGGCGTGGAGGGTCGTGTCGCG
>DATEOX010000490.1:0-7072 GCA_035273585.1 Thermoanaerobaculia bacterium | reverse complement strand
CGCCGCGCGGGGAGAGGGGCTCTTGCCACACTCCTCCTCCCCTCTCCCCGCCGGGCGGGGAGAGGGGCTGGGGGTGAGGGGCCGGCGCTCGACGCGCCTCATTGCACTCGACGCGCAATGGCCCGAGATCAGCGACCGCGTCGCCTCATTGAAAGCGGACGGCGTCTCATTGCGGCAGGAAGTCCAGCCGCATCACCTGGCGTATGTGATCTACACCTCCGGCTCCACCGGCCAGCCCAAAGGCGTGGCCATCGAGCATCACAGCCCGGTGACGCTGGTGCATTGGGCCAGCGAGGTGTACAGCCGCGAGGAGCTGGCCGGTGTGCTGGCCTCGACCTCCATCTGCTTCGACCTCTCCGTCTACGAGATCTTCGTCACGCTGGCCAACGGCGGCACGATTATCCTCGTGCCGAATGCCCTCGGACTCATCGACCTTCCCGATCCGGCGTCCGTCACATTGATCAACACCGTTCCCTCGGCGATGGAGGAGCTGGTGCGGCAGGGCGCAATCCCGCGGTCCGTGCAGACGATCAACCTGGCCGGCGAGCCGCTGTCGCCGGCGCTGGTGGACAGGATCTACACCACGACCTCCGCGCGTAAGGTCTACGACCTATACGGCCCCTCGGAAGACACGACGTATTCGACGTACGTGCTGCGGCGGCAGGATGCGCCGGCGACCATCGGCAGGCCGATCGCGAACACACAGGTCTACATCCTCGACCGGCGTGGCCGCCTGCAGCCGATCGGCGTGCCCGGCGAGCTGCACATCGCGGGCGACGGTCTGTGCCGCGGCTACCTGAACCGCGCGCAACTGACGGAGGAGAAATTCGTCCCGAACCCGTTCGCGCCCGGCACGCGCATGTACAAGACGGGCGACCTGGCCCGCTGGCTGGACGACGGCACCCTTCAATACCTTGGGCGCATCGACACGCAGGTCAAGGTGCGCGGCTTCCGCATCGAGCTGGGCGAGATCGAGGCCAGGCTGGGCGAGCACCCGGCGGTCCAGGACGCGGCCGTCATCGCCAAGGGGCAGGGCGCCGAGAAGCATCTGATCGCCTTCTATCGGGCGAAGGAGACGACCGCGGAGCGCATCGTCCAGGTGCCGTACGAGGACCTCCGCGCGCACCTGCTGCGGACGTTGCCCGATTACATGGTGCCGGCGGCGTTCGTCAGCCTGGCGGCCATCCCGCTCAGCCCGAACGGCAAAGTCGATCGCCGCGCGCTGGCCGGGATGGACGTGACGGTCGCATCCGGTCACGACTACGCGGCTCCGCGCAATGACGCGGAGAAGCAGCTCGTCGAGATCTGGTCCGAGGTGTTGAAGCTGGCGCCGGAAAAAATCGGCGTCAATGACAGCTTCTTCGAATTGGGCGGTCATTCGCTATTGGCCACGCGCCTCATGTCCAGGATCCGCGGCCGGCTGAACATCAACCTGCCATTGAAGGCGTTGTTCGAGCGCACCACCGTCGCACAATTGGCGGAGCTGATCCCGGATGCGGCGAAGAGCGACATCCCGCCGATCCGGCCCGTCGATCGCTCGAGGCTCGGCCGGCTGCCGCTGAGCTTCGCCCAGGAGCGGCTGTGGTTCTTCGACCAGCTCGAGCCGGGGAGCGTCCGGTACAACATCACGACGGCGGTCACGATCACCGGCGCGCTGGACGTCGATCAGGTGGAAGAGGCGTGCAACCTGATCATTGCCCGGCACGAGAACCTGCGTACCGTCTTCCCCAGCGAGGATGGTCAAGCCCATCAACTCATCCTCGGCGAGGTGAGCTTCGAACTGGAGCGCGCGGATCTCAGCAACTACGACGACAGGGACGCGAGGGCGAAGGAGACCTGCCGGGCCGACGCGGCGAAGCCGTTCGATCTCGCCCGCGGGCCGCTCGTCCGCGGCAAGGTGATCCGGCTGGGAGAGCAGGAGCACATCCTCGCGCTCAACATGCACCACATCATCAGCGATGGCTGGTCCACGGTGGTCATGCTCAAGGAGCTGCGTCTGATCATGGCCGCCTTGCGTGAAGGCCGCCGTCCCGAGCTCGCCCCGCTGCCGATTCAGTATGCCGACTACAGCGTCTGGCAGCGGACGTGGCTGGAGGAGGGTGGGGTTCTCGAGCAGCAACTGGGGTACTGGCGCAAGAAACTGGCCGGCGTCCAGGAGAGTCTGGACCTGGTGACCGACTACCCGAGGCCGAGCGTGCAAAGCGTTGCCGGGGCCGCGCATCCGTTCGCGCTGGATGCTCCATTGACCGCGGCACTGAAGCGGTTGGCCGAAGAGCGCGGTGGCACGCTGTACATGATCCTGCTGGCCGCGTTCGAGGTCCTGCTCCATCGCTACACGAGCCAGCAGGACATCTGCGTCGGCAGCCTGATCGCCAATCGCCAATACGCCGAGACGGAGAACCTGATCGGGCTGTTCTTCAATACGCTCGCGCTGCGCAGCCAGGTGGAGGGGGAGGACACGTTCTCCGCTTTCCTCTCCCAGGTGCGGGCCACCTGCCTCGAGGCGTATGAGCATCAGGACGCGCCGTTCGAGAAAGTGGTGGACATGCTGCGCCCGCGGCGCAACCTGGCCAGCAGTCCGATCTTCCAGGTGATGGTCGTCCTGCACAACATCGAGACGGGCAAGCTCGACGAGCAGATGCACAGCTATTCGCTCGAACAGGTCAGCAGCCAGTTCGATCTCTCCGCCGCGTTCATCGAGAAACCGGAGGGGCTGGCTGGATATCTGGTGTACAGCACCGCGTTGTTCAAGCCAGGGACGATGGCCCGGACGGCCGAGCATTTCACGGCCTTGTGCCGGGCAATCATCGCCCATCCGACGGCAAGGATCCGCGAGCTCGATTATGTCGGCGAGGCGGAAAAGCAGCAGTTGCTCGTCGGGTTCAACGACACCCGCGCCGACTATCCGCAGGACCGGTGCATCCACGATTTCTTCGCTGAGCAGGCCGCAGCGAATCCCGGCAGGACCGCGGTCGTGTTCGGCGATCAGACGCTGACGTATCAGGAGCTTTACGACCGCAGCGGGGAGCTCGCTCTCCATCTGCAGTCGCAAGGCGTCGGCCCTGACAGCATCGTCGCTCTCTGCCTCGAGCGGTCGGTCGAAATGATGTTGGGCATCATGGCGACCGTCCGCGCCGGCGGCGCCTATTTACCGGCCGATCCGTCCTATCCCGACGACCGGCTGGCCTACATGCTCGAGGACAGTGAGGCCACGATCGTGCTCACGCAGGAGCGGTTCGAGGCACGGCTGGACTCCCTGCTCCTGCAGGATGCGAAGCTGATCGCGCTCGATACGGAGTGGCCCCGGATCAGCGTCGCAATGCGGCGGGACGTTCAGCCCGGCGACGTCTGCTATCTGATTTACACCTCCGGCTCGACGGGCAAGCCGAAAGGCGTGCTCGTCGAGCACCGGGCGCTGGTCAATCGTATTCATTGGATGCAGAAGCGCTATCAACTGACGCCGGACGACGTCGTGCTACAGAAGACGCCGTACAGCTTCGACGTCTCGGTGTGGGAATTCTTCTGGCCCATGATGGCCGGCGCTTCGCTAGTGTTTGCCGAGCCGGAAGGGCATAAGGACGTTCGCTACCTGGAGGGGCTCATCAACGACGCGAAGGTGACGACGCTGCACTTCGTCCCCTCCATGCTGCACGCGTTTCTGGACAATGCCGCCGGGAGCTGCGACAGCGTCCGGCGGATCTTCTGCAGCGGCGAGGCTCTGGATCGCAAGTCCGTCGATCGCTACAAGAGGAGATTCCCGAACGCGGAGCTGCACAACCTCTATGGTCCGACCGAGGCGGCGATCGACGTCACGGCATACGACTGTGCGGAGCTGTCGTACCCGTTCGTCCCGATCGGCGCGCCGATCGACAACATTCAGATCCACATCCTCGATCAGTACGAGCAGTTGCAGCCGATCGGCGTGCCCGGCGAGCTGCACATCGCGGGCGACGGTCTGGCCCGGGGTTACATCAACCGACCCGAGTTGACGGAGGAGAGGTTCGTCGCCAATCCGTTCACGCCGGACGCGCGCATGTACCGGACCGGCGATCTCGCCCGCTGGCTGGACGACGGCAATGTCCAGTACCTGGGCAGGATCGACACGCAGGTCAAGATCCGCGGCTTCCGCATCGAGACGGGGGAGATCGAGGCACAGCTCAATCAGCACCCGAGGATCAAGGACAGCGCCGTCATCGCCCAGGAGCGCGACGCCGACAAGCAGCTCATCGCCTTCTACCAGGCGACGGACGACGTCCAGGTGCCTTACGAGGAGCTGCGCGCGCACCTGCTGCGGACGCTGCCGGAGTACATGGTGCCGGCGGCGTTCGTCAGCCTGGCGGAGATCCCGCTGAACTCGAGCGGCAAAGTCGATCGCCGCGCTCTGTCGCGCATGGACGTGAGGATCGTATCGGGCCAGGAGTACGTGGCCCCGCGCGACGACAAGGAACGGCGGCTCGTCGAGATCTGGGCCGAGGTGCTGAACCGGCCGGCGGAGACGATCGGCGTCAATGACAATTTCTTCGAGCTGGGCGGCCACTCCCTGCTGGCGGTGAAGCTGATCGAGCGGATGCGGCAGCAGGGGCTGCACACCACGCTGCAGGCGTTGTTCACCGCCTCCACTCTGGCCAAGCTCGCGGCGGCCGCGGAGAGCGGCGAGCACGTCGAAGATCGCGCCGCCGAAATCGATTTCGAACAGGAGGCGGTCCTCGATCCGGACGTCGTGCTCCGGACGACAGGCGCGCCGGGCGAGCTGCACAACGTCCTGCTCACCGGCCCCACGGGCTTCCTCGGCGCTTTCCTGCTCTCCGAGCTGCTCACGGAGACGCGGGCCACGATTTACTGCCTGGTGCGGGCGGCGGGGGCGGAGGCCGGCTACAGGAGGATCAAGGAGCACATGCGGTCCTACGGCCTCTGGACCGCGGCCCTCGCCGGCCGCATCGTTCCGGTGGCCGGCGATCTCGCCAGCCCCATGCTCGGCCTCACTCCTGACGAGTTCGACGAACTGGCCGCCACCGTCGACGCCATCTACCACAATGGCGCCTCGGTCAACCTCTACTATCCGTACAGCGTGCTCAGGGCGGCGAACGTGCGCGGTACCGAAGAGCTGCTGCGCATGGCCAGCCGGGGACGGAGCAAGGCGCTGCACTTCGTCTCCACGCTGCACGTCCACTCCACCCGAGCGCGCGACGCGTCGCATACCGTCATCACCGAGAGCGATGCCCGTCCCGACCCGCGCACGCTCTTCGACGGATATGCGCAAAGCAAGTGGGTCGCGGAGAAACTCGTGGAGAGCGCCGCGACGAGAGGCATTCCGGTCGTCACATACCGCCCGTCGCAGATCATCGGGCACTCCCGGACCGGCGCGGCCAGCCTGGTCGACTTCGTCCCCTCCTTTATCCGCGGCTGCATGCAGGTGGGCGGCATTCCGGATGCGGTGGTCGACAATCATCTCTACCTGGCGCCTGTCGATTATGTGAGCCGTTCCATCGTGGCCATCTCCAAGCGGCAGGACGTCTTCGGCCGCGTCTTCAATCTGACCACCGCTCATTCCACGCCGCTGCGGGAGGTGCTGGAGCGGCTGACGGCGTTCGACCCCACTCTGCAGCGGGTTCCGTATGAGACATGGAGGTCGCTGGTGAGCGCCGATCCGGAGAACGCGCTGGCGCGTTTCATCGGGGCGTTTGCCGACCGCATCCCGGAGGCGAAGCCCTCGGTACGGGCACGGTTCGATTGCACCGAAACGCTGAAGGTCGTCGAGGCGGCGGGCATCGACCGGCCGCAGATCGTGCCCCAACTGTTCGAGACGTACTTCTCCTATCTCGCCGAGCACACCGCCACGCGCGCCGTCGTCCGCGCGAACTGATCGACCCAGCCCCATTTCCTGTAGCGGAGCTGCGCCTCCGCAATCGTGAATCCATCTGACGGAAGAGGAACCTGCATGCTCACTTATGATCGCCTCAAGACCATCTCCAAGATCGCATTTCCGCTCAGCGTCGCCATCAGCGCCAACTTGGTCATGGACCTCATCGACATCGCCATGGTCGGGAGGCTGGGACACAAAGCCGTGGCAGCGGTCGGCCTGGCCGCCTTCAGCAATACGCTCGTTCTGGCCCTCGTGGGAGGGATCGCCGCCGCCGTACAGGGCATCGTCGCCCGCAGGAGAGGGGAAAGCTCGAAGGAGCCGCTCTGCCGGCCGCTCAACGGCGGCCTGTTCCTCGCACTCGTCATCGGGATACCGCTGGCGTTTTTCTGTTACCGCTTCGCGCCCGTGCTCTTCTCGCTGATCTCCTCCGATCCGGAGGTGACGCGCCTGGGCGTGCCGTTCCTGAAGGTGCGGTATCTGGCCATTCCGGTGGCCGGAATGCTCTACGCGTTCAAAGGGCATTGGGCCGGCGTAGAGAGAACGAGAACGTACATGCTCGTCATCCTGCTGATGGACATCGTGAACATCGCCGTCAATTATGTGTTGATCTTCGGGCACTTCGGCGCCCCCGCCCTCGGAGTCGCCGGAGCGGCCGTCGGTACGGTAACGGCCATGTGCGTGGGCCTGATCACCAACATGGCCATCGCCACGTTCCGTCACCGCGCGGACGGTTTCCTGACCGCAAGGCCCGATCGGTCTCTTCTCACCCGGATCTACAAGCTGGCCATTCCGGCCAACATGCAGGAGTTCTTTTTCTCCGCCGGCTATATCGCCTTCTTCTGGATCGTCGGAAAGATCGGGACGGCGGAACTGGCGGCCATGAACGTCCAGGTCCGCGTCGGAATCATGATGCTCATCGTGGCCGCGGCTCTGGGACAGACCTCCGCCACCCTGGTCTCCAGAACCGTGGGCGAGGGCGACGTCGCGGGCGCCGCCAAGTGGGGCTGGGATTGCGGGAAACTCGGTGTGATCGTCAGCGTCTTGCTGGGACTTCCGCTGGTCCTGTTCCCGAAATTCTTTCTGTCCATCTTCCTGCACAACCCGCAGGTGATCGAGATGGCGACGATACCGTTTCAGATCGTGATGGGGACGGCCGGACTGGGCAGCCTGATCTGGATCTTCGCCTATACGCTCTATAGCGTCGGGGAC
>DATEOX010000489.1:0-5295 GCA_035273585.1 Thermoanaerobaculia bacterium | reverse complement strand
CACTTCGCCGCGCAGGTGGCGGTCACGACCAGCCTCGACGATCCGATCCACGACTTCGAGGTCAACGCCCGCGGGACGGTCAACGTGCTGGAGGCCATCCGCCACTCGCTCCGCCGCCCGCCACTCTTCTTCACCTCCACGAACAAGGTCTACGGCGGCCTGGACGACCTCTCCATGGAAGAGCAGGAGATGCGCTACGCGCCGCGCGCGCCGGTGGCGGAGCACGGCGTCAGCGAGGAGCGCCCGCTCGACTTCCACAGCCCGTACGGCTGCTCGAAGGGGACGGCCGACCAGTACGTCCGCGACTACGCGCGCAGCTACGGCCTGCAGACGGTCGTCTTCCGCATGAGCTGCATCTATGGGCCGCACCAGTTCGGCACCGAGGATCAGGGATGGGTCGCGCACTTTTTGATTCGTGCCCTGAATCGGGAGACGGTGACGATCTACGGCGATGGGCGTCAGGTGCGGGACATCCTCTTCGTCGAGGACCTGGTCGACGCCTTCATGGCCGCCTCCAAGCAGATCGACCAGGTGGGGGGCGAGGCGTTCAACATCGGCGGCGGCGTGGAGAACACGGTCAGCCTGCTGGAGCTGGTCGCGGCCATCGCCAGGCTGGACGGCCGGGCCATGCGCATCGCGTGGAGCGACTGGCGGACGGGCGACCAGAAGTACTACGTCTCGGACACGCGCAAATTCAGGGAGGCCACCGGCTGGGCGCCGCGCGTCGGGACCGCCGCCGGCGTGCGCGCGTTGCGCGAGTGGCTCATCGCCGCCGGCGTGCCGGCGCTCGTGCAGCGGGCGGAGGAGATCGCCGAGAAACCGGCGACGCCCGTCAGCGTGACGCGCGTCGGCGACCGGCCGGCGGCGCTTCCATGAAGGCGGCGGTCATCGAGGGTGGCCGCGCGCTGCGCGTGGCCGATGTGCCGATGCCGGTCCCGGCGCCGGGCGAGCTGCTCGTCCGCGTCGAGGGCTGCGGCGTCTGCGCCTCGAGCCTTCCGGTGTGGCAGGGCCGGCCGTGGTTCTCCTATCCCCTCGATGCCGGCGCGCCCGGCCACGAGGGATGGGGCTACGTCGACGGCCAGCGCGTGGCCTTCCTCTCCAGCCGCGCCTACGCCGAGTACGACGTCGCGCGCGCCGACGCCGTCGTCCCCATTCCGGACGCGCTGGCCGGGCGCCGCTTCCCCGGCGAGGCCATCGGCTGTGCGATGAACATCTTCCGCCGCTCCGCCATCGACGAGGGGCAGACGGTGGTGATCATCGGCGCCGGCTTCCTGGGCAACCTCCTCATCCAACTGGCGAAGAGCGAAGGGGCGCGCGTGGTCGCCGTCAGCCGCCGCGCGTCGGCGCGGGAGCTGGCGCGGCGGTGCGGCGCGGACCAGACGTTCGCCATCGACGAGCCGCTGCCGCTGAAGGCCGAGCGGGTCATCGAATGCGTCGGCACGCAGGAGGCGCTGGACGTCGCGAGCAATGCCATCGGCGAGCGCGGACGGCTGGTCATCGCCGGCTATCACCAGGACGGCCTGCGCCAGGTGAACCTGCAGCAGTGGAACTGGCTGGGCATCGACGTCGTGAACGCGCACGAGCGCGACCCGCGCAACTACGTGCAGGGGATGACCGAGGCAATCGACGCCGTGCTGGCGGGGCGCATCGATCCCGAGCCGCTGCTGACCCACGACTATCCGCTCGACCGCCTCGGCCAGGCGCTGGATGACGTCGCCGCCAGACCGGACAGCTTCGTGAAAGGGACGGTGATCTTCCGATGAGCGCCCCTCACCCCCAGCCCCTCTCCCCGCCCGGCGGGGAGAGGGTGGCCAAAGGCCGGGTGAGGGGCCCCCGTCTCGGTTTCGCCGGCCTTGGCTGGATCGGCAGGCACCGGATGGAGGCGGTGGTCGCGAGCGGCTTCGCCGAGGCAGCGCTCATCTGCGATCCGGTGCTCGGCACGCCCACGTCGTTCGACGATCTCCTCGACTCCGACGTCGACGCCATCGTCGTCGCCACCCCCTCCGCCCTTCATGCCGATCAGGCCGTCGCGGCCCTCGAAAAAGGCAAGGGCGTCTTCTGCCAGAAGCCCCTCGGCCGCAACGGCGCCGAGACCCGCCGCGTGGTCGACGCCGCCCGTGCCAACGACCGCCTCCTCGGCGTCGATCTCTCGTATCGGCACACCGCGGCGCTGCGCAAAGTGCGCGAGCTGGTCGGCAGCGGCGAGATCGGCGAGGTCTTCGCCGCCGACCTCGTCTTCCACAACGCGTACGGCCCGGACAAGCCGTGGTTCTACGACCCGAAGCTCTCCGGCGGCGGCTGCGTCATCGACCTCGGCATCCACCTGGTCGACATGGCCCTCTGGACCCTCGGCTTTCCGCGCGTGAAGCGCGTCACCTCCCGCCTCTTCGGCCAGCCGGTCGAGCACTACGCCACCGCGCGCATCGACCTCATGACCGGCGCCGCACTGCAGCTCGCTTGTTCGTGGAATCTCAGCGCCGGCCGCGACTGCGTCATCGGCGCGACGTTCTACGGCACGCGCGGCGCCGCGGCCATGCGCAACGTGAACGGCTCGTTCTACGACTTCACCGCCGAGCACTACGAGAAGACCCGGAGCACGCTGCTCGTCGAGCCGCCCGACGCGTGGGGCGGCCGGGCCATCGTCGCCTGGGCCGAGCAGCTCATGGAGAGCCCGCGCTTCGATCCGCGCATCGAGCAGGTGGTCGACGTCGCCGAGACGCTGGACAGGATCTACGCATGCGCGTCCTGATGACAGCCGACTCGGTGGGCGGCGTCTGGACCTACGCCATGGAGCTGACCCGCGCCCTCCCCTCGACCGAGTTCGTCATCGCCACCATGGGCGCGCTGCCAACGCCCGCACAATGCGAGGAAGTGCCGCCGAACGCGCGCCTCGTCACCAGCGAGTACCGGCTGGAGTGGATGGACGAGCCGTGGGAAGACGTCGCCCGCGCCGGCGACTGGCTGCTGGAGCTCGAGGCTCGAGAGGCGCCGGACGTGGTGCACCTCAATGGCTACGCCCACGGCGCGCTGCCCTTCCGCGCGCCGAAGCTCGTCGTCGGCCACTCCTGCGTCCGCACCTGGTGGCGGGCGGTGAAAGGCTGCGACGCGCCGTCGTCGGTGTATCGCGAGAAGGTATCCGAGGGGCTGCGCGGATGCGATGTCGTGGTGGCGCCGACGGCGTGGATGCTCGGCGCGCTGGAGGAGGAGTACCGCTTCGAGACAAAGCGAAAGCTGATCTACAACGGGCGGCGCGGTGTCATCCTGAGCCGCGGAGACGGCGAAGGATCCGTACCTTCAGGCGCTGCGCAAGACCGGTACGGATCCTTCGCTGTCTCCGCAGCTCAGGATGACAGGTGCACCGTTTTTACGGCCGGCCGCCTCTGGGACGAGGCGAAGAACATCCGCGCCGTTATCGACGCCGCCCCGCGCATCCGCTGGCCGGTGCGCATCGCCGGCGACGGCGCCGTCTCGGCGAGGAACGTCGAGCACCTCGGCAGGCTGGATGCCGCCGGCATGCAGCGCGCCTTCGACGCGGCGGGCATCTATCTCTTCCCCGCCCTCTACGAGCCGTTCGGGCTCTCCATCCTGGAGGCCGCGCTGGCCGGCTGCGCGCTCGTCATCGGCGACATCCCCTCTCTGCGCGAGCTCTGGCGCGACGCGGCCCTCTTCGTCGATCCCACCGACCCGGAGGAGATCGCCCGCGCGGTGAACGACCTCATCGAAGACGGCGACCGGCGCGCCTTCCTCGCGGAGCGGGCCCGGATCCGCGCGGCCGAGTACACGCCGGAGCGGATGGCCGAGGGCTACGCGCAGGTGTACGGGAGCGGGCGATGAAGTTCGTCCTCTTCTACCACTCGCTGGTCAGCGATTGGAACCACGGCAACGCCCACTTTCTGCGGGGCATCGTGGCCGAGCTGCAGGAGCGCGGGCACGAGGTCGACGTCTACGAGCCGGCCGACGCCTGGAGCGTGCAGAACCTCGTCAAGGACCACGGCACCAAACCGCTGGAGGACTTCCAACGCGCCTTCCCCCACCTCCGCTCCATCCGCTATGACGCCGCCGCGCTCGACCTCCGCGCCGCGCTGACCGGCACCGACGTCGTCATCGTTCACGAGTGGAACGACCCCGCGCTCGTGCGCCGCATCGGCGAGGAGCGGGCGCGGATGCGCTCCTTCCATCTCTACTTTCACGACACCCATCACCGCGCCGCGACCGAGCCGGAGGCGATGTCCGCCTACGACCTCTCGCAGTACGACGGTGTGCTCGCCTACGGGCAGATCATCCGCGACCTTTATCTCGAGCGCGGCTGGGCGCGGCAGGCCTGGACATGGCACGAGGCGGCGGACGTCCGCCTCTTCCACCCCCGCCCGCGCGGCGAGCCGGATGGGGACGTGGTCTGGATCGGCAACTGGGGGGACGACGAGCGCACCGCCGAGCTGCACGAGTTCCTCATCGAGCCGGTGCGGAAGCTCGGACTGCGGGCGAAGGTGTACGGCGTCCGCTATCCGATCGAGGCGATCGATGCGCTGCACGAGGCGGGCATCGAGTACGGCGGCTGGCTGCCGAATCATCGTGTGCCGGAAGTCTTCTCCCGCTACCGGCTCACCGTGCACGTGCCGAGGCGGCCGTACGTCACGACGTTGAAAGGCATCCCGACCATTCGTCCGTTCGAGGCGCTGGCCTGCGCCATCCCGCTGATCTCCGCGCCGTGGGACGACGCGGAGGGGCTGTTCACGCCGGGCGAGGACTTCCTCGTCGCCCGCAACGGCGCGGAGATGCGCCGCCTCATGCGCGGCGTGCTGCAGGGGCGCTACCTGGCCCACTGCCTGGCCGAGAACGGGCTGCGGACCATCCTTCGCCGCCACACCTGCGCGCATCGCCTCTCGGAGCTGATGCGCATCATCGAGACCACAGGAGAAACGAACGCATGCGATTGGCTTTCTTCGGCTCCAGCCTCGTGAGCGCCTACTGGAACGGCGCCGCGACCTACTACCGCGGCATCATCCGCAACCTCCACGCGCTGGGGCACGAGGTCACCTTCTACGAGCCCGACGCTTACGGCCGCCAGCAGCACCGCGACCTGGTGGAAGACCCGCCGTGGGCGCGCGTGGTCGTCTATCAGGGCGAGGATGGCGCCCAACGCTCTCTCGATGATGCCCGCCACGCGGACGTCGTGGTCAAGGCCAGCGGCGTCGGCGTCTTCGACGAGCTGCTCGAGCGCCGCGTGCTCGATCTGCAGCGGCCCGCGACTCGCGTCGTCTTCTGGGACGTGGACGCCCCGGCGACGCTGGAGCG